>NVQY01000136.1 GCA_002400675.1 Paracoccaceae bacterium
CAGCCCTGACCGGGGATATGGTCCGGCCAAAGCAAGGGGACCGGGCGATGACAATTTCAACTATCGGTGTGATCGGTGCGGGGCAGATGGGAAACGGCATTGCCCATGTGATGGCGTTGGCCGGGTACGAAGTGCTGATGACCGACATCAGTCAGGATTCTCTGGACAAGGCAATTGCGTCGATCAACGCCAATCTGTCACGTCAGGCGTCACGGGGTAAGATTTCGGATGCGGACCTGTCAGCGGCGATGGCCCGGATCAAAACCACCCTTGTCCTGCCGGATCTGGGGGCCACCGATCTGGTGATCGAGGCCGCGACCGAACGGGAAAGCGTGAAACAGGCGATCTTTGAAGACCTGCAACCACATCTTTTGCCGCATACGATCCTGACGTCGAACACCTCTTCGATTTCGATTACCCGGCTGGCATCACGCACCGACCGGCCCGAACGGTTCATGGGGTTCCATTTCATGAACCCGGTGCCGGTGATGCAACTGGTTGAACTGATTCGCGGCATTGCCACCGATCAGGAAACCTTTGCGGCCTGCCACGCGGTTGTGGAACGTCTGGGAAAAACCGCCGCCAGCGCCGAGGATTTCCCCGGCTTTATCGTCAACCGCATCCTGATGCCGATGATCAACGAGGCGGTCTATACCCTGTACGAAGGCGTGGGCAACGTGCAGTCCATTGATCAGTCGTTGAAACTGGGCGCGAACCATCCGATGGGGCCGCTGGAACTGGCGGATTTCATCGGGCTGGACACCTGTCTGGCCATCATGAACGTGCTGCATGACGGGTTGGCCGATACCAAATACCGCCCCTGTCCGTTGCTGACAAAATACGTCGAGGCTGGTTGGCTGGGTCGCAAAACTCAACGCGGGTTTTACGATTATCGCGGGGAAACGCCGGTCCCAACACGCTGAACAAACAGTGCAGCGGGGCGGTTTGGGCTTAAAACCGGGTGGCCTTGGCCTGCGTTTTCAGGGACAGGGTGCGCGCGCGTAGCCACGCCATGAATCCGCGCGGATCTCTTTCCAGCATTTTCATCTCTTCATCGCTGACGACATCGCCGACCRCGGGGGACTGCGGCTTGTTACAGGACCGGAYAATCTCGTGCAGCAGCAATCCCTGACGCAGGATCGGCGAAATCTTGTTGGCGATCTGATAGGCGTGCGAATTTCTACCCGGAAAATAGACCGGCACCACCTTGGCCCCGGACCGGCGGATCATCTTGGCGGTAAAGACATTCCATTCCTGTTCGATTGGGGATCCAAACCAAGTCTCGGATGACATGACAACGCCTGAGGGAAACAACGCGACAACGCCCCCCTCTTTGAGGTGCGCCATCGCAATCGCCCGCATTTCAACCATTTTCTTTTGCGCATCCGGGTCGTGCGGGAACGGCACCGGGATCATGAAAGAGGTCGCGGCCTCGTCCAGCCCGGTCAGAACGGACCGGGTCAGGATGCGGTAATCCTGACGCACGCAGCCAATCAGATCGGCCAGAATCATGCCGTCAACCATGCCGTGCGGGTGGTTGGCCACAACGACAACCGGCCCCTCCTTAGGGATCTTAGCCATCTGTTCAGGCGGCGTGGTCAGGTCGATTCCCATCACATCCAGCGCGCCGCGCCAGAATTTCTGGCCACGATAGTTGGCGTTGGTTCGCTCGAATTTCTTGACCATGCGCAGAATGGTCAGCTTGCCGCTGAACCATTCGATCGCCCGGATTGCGAACCCTGTCCAGGGATCGTCAAACGAATTGGCATAGGTAAGCGTGCGCCGGTTATAAACCTCGCCAATGCCCTGCCCGGTTTTCTGGTCGGTGTCCGGGCTGGTATCGCTGTTATGCGTGGTGTTCACCAATTTGTCTGTTCCGTTTATCACACCCCGGCGACAGGATTTTCTATGAACCCTCGCCGAATTTATCCGCGACCAATGCCGCGACGGCATCTGCCAGCGCTTCGGCGTCCGGCCCTGTCGTCTGGATGTCAATAGTCGTTCCCTTGGACGCTGCCAACATCAAAAGACCCATTATGCTGTCGCCAGAGGCCGACAAGCCGTCGCGTAACACTTCGGCCTGCGCATCAAAGCCTTCGACCACCTCGACCAGCTTGGCCGACGCGCGGGCGTGCAGGCCTTTTTCGTTCACGATCTTCAGTGTGCGTTGGGTCATTTGCGTCACGCGACCTTCATTGTTGGGAAATATTCTGAGTGTTGATGTATTTTTTGCCCGCTTCCATCGCCGCGCGCACCGCATCCCCGACCGGCAGATGTCGGGATTTCGCCAGTTTGATAAGCATGGGCAGATTTGCACCGTAAAGAATGCGCCGGCCCTGAGGCTGACAGGCCAAAAGGCTGAGGTTTGAGGGTGATCCGCCAAAAAGGTCCGTCACCATGATGACGCCGCCACCGGTATCAACGGAATTGGCGGCGGTGCAGATTTCCTGTTGCTTGGACGTCCGGTCGTGATCCGGTTCTATAGCCACGGCGACCATACCCGGCTGGCGGCCTACCACATGCTCAATCGCGGCCAGGTATTCCCTGGCCAGCCCGCCGTGTGCCACGATCACAATTCCGATCAATCCTGCCTCTCATCCCCTGCGCGGCTCTCCAGCTCGCGATGCCTTATAGACACCTGCCGACCGTCTTCTGCAAGGGCTTTGGCCATGGTTTCGACCAATGCCACCGACCGATGCTGGCCCCCGGTGCATCCAAACGCGATGGACAGGTGCGATTTCCCTTCGTCCTGAAAGGCGGGCAGCAATAGTTGCGTCAGGTCCAGAACCCGCTCAAAAAAGGGCGTAAACCGTGGATCTGCGGCGACGTATTGTGCGACTTGCGCATCGCGCCCATCCAGATTCCGCAGGGCCGGTTGCCAATGCGGATTGGACAGGAACCGGCAGTCAAACACCATATCAATGCTGCGCGGCAGGCCGCGTTTGTAGGAAAAGGAGTGCAACGACAGGGCCAGATGACGCCCGGTTGCCGGGGCGAACCAACGTTCAATCTCGGCCCGCAACTGGTGCACGTTCAGATCAGAAGTATCAACCAGAGTATCTGCACAGCTGCGGATCGGGCTAAGCAGCTCAAGTTCGCGTTTTATCCCGGTTTCGGGACTTTCTGCCGGGGCCATCGGGTGACGGCGCCGGGTTTCCGAATAGCGGCGCAGCAGGACCTCTGCCCGGCAATCAAGGTACAATGTGGTCAGATGGGTGTCGGCGCGAATCGATATGGTTTCGATCAGGTCCAGCAGACCATCGGTGGAAAACTCACGATTGCGCGTGTCGATCCCTAGGGCGAGCGGGCGCGATTGCACCGACCCGTCCAACAGACGCGGCAAAAGGCTTAGGGGCATGTTGTCGATTGTCTCGAAACCCAGATCTTCCAACACGTTGATCGACGTTGACCGGCCCGCCCCCGCAGGGCCAGTTACCAACACGATTTGTGCGGTCTTCAACTTTTGGCCCTGTTGATTGTGTGTCATCTGTCCGACGACCGCCCCTTTTTGCAATATTGCATCAACGCTGACGCAAAATGCCGGGAATCGACCCTTAATAGCAAGGTCACAGATGCCCGCAGAAGAACAATTTGCCGGTGCGTCGGCAATCGTTTGGTTTCCGTACGGTCCAAATCGATCACGCAGCCCAGCGTGACCGGCCCATGCGGGCGCGCGTTCAACAAACCTATGCCGCGCGCTTCGATCAATCCGACGATTGCCGGGGGGGGGCTGGCAACAAGGTCATTGCCCGCCCGTGACAGGATCACCCGATCATCGGAAACAAGGGTTGCCCCCAGTGCCATCAGGTCCAGCGCCAGCCCGGATTTTCCGCTGCCCGATGCACCAACGATCAAAAGCCCACACCCGTCAATCGCCACACAACTTGCATGCACAATAGTTTCGGAACCGCGCCCGGATGTCTCTGCGGTGTCAGAAGCCGTGGCCACCGGAATCAGATTGGCAGGCCGACGACAAACCGCGCGCCCAGCGGATCAGAAGAGACATCAGCCTCGGTCGGGCGGATGTTCTCGGCCCAGATCACCCCGCCGTGCGCCTCGACGATCTGTTTGCTGATCGCCAAGCCAAGGCCGGAATTATTGCCAAAATGCTCTTCGGGCCTTTGCGAATAAAACCGTTTGAACACTTTGGTCAGCGCCTGTTCGGGAATGCCCGGTCCGGTATCCTCGACCACAACCAACACCCGGTTTTCGCGCCGCCGGGTCCAGACGCGGATTGCATCGCCTTCCTCGCAAAAGGAAATTGCGTTGGTGATCAGGTTGACAAAGACCTGCGCCAGCCGGGCCTCAAGCCCGTCAATCATGATTTCGCCCTCGGGCATGTCGCTGATATAATCAATGCCCTTGGCGCGGGCGTCTTCGCCCAGATATTGATTGAGATTTCCCAGCATTACCAAAAGGTTGAAATTCTCTTCTTCTTCCTTGACCAGTTCGGCATCCAGACGCGACGCGTTGGAAATATCACTGACCAAACGGTCAAGCCGACGCACGTCGTGTTCGATCACATCCAACAGCTTGTCACGCTGATCTTCGCGTTTGATAATTCGCAGCGTGCCGACCGCCGATTGCAGGCTGGCCAGCGGATTCTTGATCTCGTGGGCCACATCGGCGGCAAATTGTTCGTTGCTGTCGATCCGGTTATACAAGGCAGCCACCATACCCCTGAGGGCGCGGGACAGCCGGCCAATCTCGTCCGGACGTGCGGATAAATCGGGGATACGGATGCGGCCGGGGTGCTTTTTGCGGGCATTTCTGTCCCGGCCCAGTTCCGCCGCTTCGGCCAGATCGGACAGTGGATTGGCAATGGTCGAGGCCAGTACCAGACTTAACCCGATGGACACCAGAATGGCGATCAGGAACATCTGCAACACCCGTTCACGTTCACGCCGCACCAGTGAATCGATTTCCCCGGCCGGGCTGACCACGGCCACGACGCCCACGGGTTTGCCTGCTTGCAGGATCTGCGCAGTGGCCGAGAAAACGGCTCCGCCTTCGGTTTGCAGGCCGTCATTGACCTGCGTGCCGCCCGTCAACGTTGCCGGCACCAGGTTGCGAAGCTGGGTATCAACCGGGGGTGGAGCGGTGTCGGCTTTTGGTGAAAACACCGACGCCACGGCATTCCACATTGCCAACAACCCGTCGCTGATCAGGTTACGGCCCTTGGGTTCCGGGGTCAGCGCCGTCGTCATATCGCTTTGGTCGGTCCCACGCGTTTGACCGGCAAGGTTAGCGCTGCGATCAAAAACAAAAACCTCGACACCGTTGCGCAGGCTTAACTGTGCGAGCGTCTTATCGACATCAACGCCATCTCCGGCCATCAGATCGACAGGTCCGGTACTTGGCAATTGTGCCTCGAACACATTGGCAATCAGTTCTGCCTGACCAACCAAGGACAGGGCATTCTGCACGGCCAGGCTATCGCGTGACGCATTCAGGTACAGGATACCCACCACCAGAATGTTCAGCGCGATCAGGTTGAACGTAATGATCTTGCGCGCCAGCGGCGACGCCTTTAGCGACAGGAACCCCCGCCGCGCCCGTTTGGCAACCAACTCCTGTTCGGGAGCCTTCTTCCGCCGTAACCAAAAAAGCCCGAGCACGGTTCCAGTCGAATGTTATTGATTTCCAATC
>NVQY01000137.1 GCA_002400675.1 Paracoccaceae bacterium
GAACGGCGGGCTTGTCGCCCAACAGTTTCAGGATAATTTTCGCTATCTGCCCAAACGAAAAAACGGCAATGCCCTGTATCACGAAGTGATCGTGCTGGAAGCCCAGCCGCACTTGTCACGGGCGCGGGTGGAAAAGGCGTTGCATGAACTAGCCGAGGCGTACTGCAGCGCCCGGGCCCCACACCAACTGGCTTGGGGCCAAGTGCATTGGGATACGGAGTACCCGCATATCCACTTGATGATTTCCGCCAACGCTGTGCGATCTCCGTTGCGGGTGCGGATGGAAAAATCCTTCTTTGCCAAAGTACAACGCGACTTGGAACGCTTCAAGGAGCAACAATTTCCGGAACTGGCCGGGTCATCCGTCTATACTCGTTCTAAAGCCCAAACCCGCCCTCGGGTGACTAAAAACGAAGGTGAGTTGATCCGACGCACGGGTCAGGCGTCGAGCAAGACTGGGGTTCACAAGCAACTGGCTCCGGTATTTTCCCACGCCACCAGCCTGCAGGTTTTGAAATGCCAATTGCAGATTCTCGATTTTGAACTCTACCAGCGCGGCCAGACCTGGGGCGTGCGCCACCGGCAGACTAACCGACGGTATCGCCTTAAAACCCTGGGGCTGGAGGTGGATTTCCGGCAACTGCAGGAACGAAACTCCGTCCCGTTTCAAAAGAAGACGGACTCGCTACGCAAGACCGCAACCCAGCCAGCCGAAGATCGGGCCGAGACCCTGCTACGTCAGCGGCAGAAGCTGGCAGACCGGGCGCAGGCCCAACTGGACGGGTTTGAACGCGATATCGAGGAGGGGCCAGAGCGATGAATGCCAAGTTCAACCAAGGATTTCTTAAAACCCTGATCATCATTTCACTTTTGCCGCTGGTGCCGGTCTTCCTGCTGTCGTTGGCCCCGGCGGGACTGTTGCTGGTGGTGGTGATCGCTTATCTGGTCTTCACGCCCTTCCGCCGGGGCGTGAACAGTCTATTTTCTGGTTTGGGCCGTCTGATTACCGGCACGATCAAGGGCGTTTTCAAAGTTGTTGGCGCTATCTTTAAAGGCATTGGCTTTTCGGTTTTGTGGTTGGCCGGGGTTCGACCAAGGCCCAGCCGGTTCATGGGTTGGTGGGAGCGCAACTGGTTGTTGCGATCATCCAACACCGGCCCACTGGTGAACGGCAAATCAGCCCGGATGTCCGAACAGGCTGGCTATGAAAGCATTCTGGTGCAGGGTGGCATGGGGCGCGGTAAAAGCTCGACCTTTGTGATGCCCAACCTGCTGAGTCCACCGGCCAGCCAACCCAGTTTTGTGATCTCGGATACCTCGGGCGAACTTTACCAAAAGAGCTCGGGTTACCTGGCATCACAGGGGTACGTGATCCGGGTGTTGAACCTGATGACGCCCGGGGCCTCGGAAACCTACAATCCACTGGCCGGGGCCCTGCAACCGCAGGATCTGGCTGATCTGGCCAAAACGCTGGTCCGATCTGCCAACGGGCGCGCGGCGGGGCAAAATACCGGTGACCCTTTTTGGGAACAAGCCGCTGAAAAAATGATCCGCATCATGGCGCAATGTCTGGTCAACCAGCCCGATTCTGGTCTGCGTAATCTGGCCAATCTGCGGCACTTGGTGACCGGGTTTGACGCCCATATCGCCCCCAAGGGACAGCTGGGCAAGATCGACCAGTTTGTGCTGGCTGCAACCCAACAAGACCAGAGCACTTTCAGCGCGTATCAGGCTTTCGTGCAGGGTAACCTGAAAACCATCCAGTCGGTGCTGATGACGGCGGACGTGGCGCTGGACCCGATAGCTACCCCGGAAATGGCGGCCCTGACCGCCACCAGCTCGATTGATTTTGCCGAGCTGCGTCAGCGACCGGTGGCGCTCTACATCATCGTGAACCAAACCCAGATGGACGTCCACTCCTTCCTGCTGTCCCTGTTTTATGCCGATTTGTTCAAGGCGCTACTGAAGGATCAACAGGATCCCGGTCGCCCGGTCTGGCTGTTTCTGGACGAGTTCGGGCATCTGCAAATTCCGGGCTTTGAGGTGTTCGCCACCACGGCCCGCAAATACAAGGTCTGCTACGCGCTGTTTCTGCAATCCATGGCTCAGCTTGAGGGGCGCTATGGCCGCTACAATGCCCGCACTATCGTCGAAGGTTTGGGGACAGAAATCTACCTGCCGGGCACCTNNCTGGAGACCGCCCGCGAACTGGAAGCCCGATTGGGTCGAGCCGCCAAAGCGCCGCTGATGGCGGTGAACGACATCATCCGCATGGAGGAAAAAGAGGCCTTGATGCTCTATTCCAACCGGCTGCCGATCCTGCTGAAAACCAAACGCTACTACCAACGGGGCGACCTGCGCCGTCGGGCCAAACGCCCGCCCGCACCTTTGCCGAGTTTTCCTATTCGTCAGCCCCGGCTGATCAACCTGTAGGAGGAAATTATGATCCATTCGTTTCTGGAAACCGCTGACCATGATGGCTTTGCCCAAGGCTGGTTTGACGGCCTGAACGGCCAACCAGCCTGTCCCAGACCGGAACTCGGTCCGGGGATGTTTGACCTGGAATACCTCAAACACTACCGCGCGGCTTACGCCGATGGACACGCCACCGCCACGCGCGAACGGGAACGTCGGGAGGTCTTGCGGGCAGTACGATCAAGCCAAGCGATTCAGGAGCACGAACGAGACGATAACTGAGAATTGGGCCCGCTGGGGGAAAGGACTCATCACCAGAGTTCTGATCAGTTTGCAAGCTGGGTTTTCCCCAAGAGTTTGACCCAAATACTAGTCGACCCTACCATGATCGAACATGGATAAACCTACCCGACTGGCCATCATCACCTGTCAGGATCTGCAGGTGCTGCAGGCGGAACAAGCCGATCAGAGCCAGGAGCGGGAACGCTTACAACGGTTTCTGGATACCACGGGCACCCGACTGGATCTGGATCAGGTATCGCCACAATGCTTGGAGAAAATCCGCACCGTTGTAGATGACCCGGCTGCTGCATTGGCTGGGCCCAATATCCTGATCTGGAACAATATCTGTCGCCAGCGGTCGGGAATTTA
The DNA here is from genome assembly GCA_002400675.1 of Paracoccaceae bacterium. Classification (GTDB taxonomy): domain Bacteria; phylum Pseudomonadota; class Alphaproteobacteria; order Rhodobacterales; family Rhodobacteraceae; genus NVQY01. Next base: position 3,067 of record NVQY01000137.1, read on the forward strand.
GGACCGGTCCAACATTTTTTTACAACAGCTTTCATGGCTCAAAACCATCCGGCATCCGTTACACGGTTTGGCGTTGCTTTGCTGCGCGTCTCGACTGATAAACAGTTTCAGGAAGGGGAGAGTATCGAAACGCAGCGCCGCAAGGTGGAGTTTGCGGCCCGGCGTCAGCGTATCGATATTGTCCGGTTTTTCACCGAACATTATTCGGGGCGCAAGTCCGACCGCCGGGTGTTGGATGAATTGTTTGAATTTTTGGCCGATAACAAAGATATTGAAGTCGTGATCGTCGGTGACATTGACCGCTTTACCCGTGGCGGTACGGAAATCTACCTACAGCTAAAACGCCAACTGCGTGAACTGAAGGTTGTTCTAGTCGACACCACGGGCATCATTCAACCCGAACGCAATCGGCTGGAGCATCTGGGGGTCGAGTACCAGTGGTCAATAGATTCTCCCAGCCACTACGCCGAAATCTTCATGGCGGAAAAGGCCCGGGTTGAGGCCTCGGATATTCTGACCAGAACCATTGGTCAGCAGATCCAGCTAACCCGAGATGGCTACCAGTGCCGGAATCCAAATTTTGGTTTCCGGAATGTGAAAATCACTACCGAGGACGGGAAAAAGAAGACCATCATGGTGCCGCATGAAACCGAGGCCCCTTGGGTGGTGCGAATGTTCGAACTGAAAGCGGAAGGCAGCTGGCGCGACGATGCGATTTGCGAGGCCATAAATGCGATGGGGTACCGGTCCCGCACGATGAACCTCTATGACAAAGAAACCCGCCGGGTGCAGGGGCAGACTGGTGGCAAGCAGCTGGACCCAAAGCAACTGCAGCGCTTTGTTTCCCGCACGATTTACTGCGGTGTCCGCTGTGAGTTATGGAATCAGGATGAGCCGGTTCTGGCTCAGATGGAGCCTCTGGTTTCTGTGGCTCTGTTCAATCAGGCCAACCGGGGAAAAGTGCGGATAAAGCAGTATGCGGACGGCAAAATCGAGATTGTTGAAAGTCGGGACGACTACCAGAATCACCGGCATAATCCGGAGTTCCTGCTGCGTCATGTTGTGGCTTGCCCAACCTGCAAAAAACCCTTGGTGGCTTCTCGCTCCAAAGGGAAGTCGGGGAATTATTTTGGCTACTATCACTGCAGCCGGGGCCACAAGTATTTTGGGGTGAGCAAGGCTGAGTTCGAAAGTACCGTTGCCAAGTATTTGGATCAACTGGAAGCCAAGCCAGGATTTTTGCCGATGTTTCGGGAAGTGGTACGCGATGTTTGGATACGGAAGAATCGATCCGCCAAGGAAGAATCCAAACAGGTAACCGCGCACATCAAGGCCCTAAAACAAAGGCAGGAATCTATGCTTGATCGGATTGCCGCTTGCAAGACGACACTGGTGCAGGAAAAGCTGGAACACCAGGTTGGAGAGATGGAGGCCGCAATTAATGAGGCCGAGAAACAGCTTCGGCAGACCGGTATCCGCGAGGACGAAATTGATGCCTATTTTCAGGTAGCTAAAAACCTGATGGAACACCCGCGTGAGCAGGTGCTTAACGCCGCGACAAAGGAAAAACTGGATAAGACTTGGGGCTTCATATTCAAAAGCCAGCCGACCTACGCCGACCTGGCCGATGGAACACCCGATTTGACGCTGATATACAGGCTTAACCGCGATGTTGGTTGCGATGAAAACCTATTGGCTGGGAGGCTGTCCCTGGCATGGAACACCTTTGAAGCTGAGATTGACCAAGCTATAGGCGGGACGACTTAGGTTTGACCGGAAAAAATGGATAGCAGCCGCAAATATTTTGGTTTATCGATACAGATTTGGAGCAATTGACATGGATTAAGGTATCCTGTAAAAACTTCTTGTACCTTTTTCGAATAAAAATGTCGCTAAGTACTTTGCAGCATGTTAATTACCCGTCTTTATAGGTACTTGGCGACAAATTCCGAAAAGATGTAACGGTTGGTTGCCTTATTTTTTAGCCCAATTTTGTTATGGGATTTCTCTATTTTATTGGCTGGCTCGTTCTTTTGGGATTAGGAGCTCTTAGTTTTATGGCTTTTGGCGTAGGAGGACTTATCCTCTTTATTCTTATCGTAGTTGGAGCTTTTGTCTGTTTTAACTAGGGGCGTCTAAACACGAATGAAAATAATTTGTACGCGGATAAGTGCTTTTTGTTTTGAAAAACGCTAAAAAGCTGCTTGTAGAGCGGATTTTGAGGCCATGGCTGTCAGGTGTCCTTGGGATGGAATACCTTTGAGAACAAAATTAACCAGGCTATAGGCTGAACAATCGTGGTTTGACCGGAGCAGGTGATCACGGCCATCTGCTGGAAATTTTCTACCGCTTCTCGTTACGATAGGATTCGTAGGCTTCTTCGGCCATGCCATAGAGGATCGTCAGGATGTCTTGCAGGTCATCGTCCGAGTAGTTCCGCCCAACCATGCCCAGCATTTTTCGGGCAGCCTTGGTCGATATTCTGTGATCTGAGCGAGGGGTTTTCTCCTCATGACGGTTGGTTGAATTTTGTTCACCCATTTTGTTTTTGTTTTCAGAATCACAAATAAGAACCTTG
>NVQY01000138.1 GCA_002400675.1 Paracoccaceae bacterium
ATGCCGACGAAGCGGCTGCGTTTCTGATGTCCCTGTCCGGTCGGCGTCATCAGGTTATCACCGCCATCGCCATCCGGCGCGGTGACAAGTTGTGGCAAAAGGATGTGGTCAGTCAGGTGCGGATGAAACGCCTGTCGCCCCCAGAACTAAACGCCTACCTGCAAACCAACGACTGGCAGGGCAAGGCCGGTGCCTATGCCATTCAGGGACCGGCGGGCGCGTTCATCCCGTGGATTTCCGGGTCGTTTACCGGCATTGTCGGCCTACCGCTGGCCGAAACCGCAGCCCTTCTACAGGCAGCAGGCCACCCACTATACCGGAGAGAGTCATGAAAGGTCGCACCATCATCCTTGACCAGATCAACGGCCACGAATCGGCGGCGTTGATGGTCGATGGCATCCTTGAAGATCTGCTGGTTCAGGGCGATGCACCCTCGCCCGGCTCTATCTATCGCGCCCGTGCCGACCGTCCCGTCAAAGGTCAGGGCGGCATGTTTCTGAGTACCCCTGACGGCCCCGCCTTTCTGCGTCAGGTCAAGGGGTTGGCCCCCGGAACCATGCTTTTGGTGCAGGTCACCGGCTACGCCGAACCGGGCAAGGCACTTCCGGTCACGCAAAAGGTACTGTTCAAAAGCCGCTATGCCATTGTCACCCCCCACGCGCCCGGTCTGAACATATCACGCGCAATCCGCGACGAAGAAGAACGCGTGCGTCTGTTGGAAATTGCCCACGGAGAACTGGGCGAAAGTCCGTTTGGCCTGATCCTGCGGTCGTCCTGCGCGGGGGCCGATGCGGGCGAAATAGCCGAGGACGTGGCCGCAATGGCGGCAATGGCCGGTCAGATCATGGCCGATGACGGCACCACACCCGAAAAGCTGACCGACGGCGACGGCCCGCACGCCTTGGCATGGCGCGAATGGACCGCCCCGGCAGAAGTTGTCACCAATCCCGGCGGCTTTGAGGACCACGGCGTGTCAGACGCGCTCGAAATCGCCCGTGGCATCACCGAGACCCTACCCGGCGGCGGCCACATGTACATCGAACCAACCCGCGCGCTGGTGGCGGTTGACGTCAACACAGGGTCCGATACGTCGATGGCAGCGGGGCTAAAGGCCAATCTCGCCTGCGCCCGCGCCCTGCCCCGAGCACTACGGGTGCGCGGTCTGGGCGGGCAGATTTCACTGGACCTGGCGGCAATGCCCAAAAAGGACCGACGGGGCTTTGAAACCACCCTGCGCGCGTCCTTCCGCACCGATACAGAAGACACCGCACTGGTTGGCTGGACCCCCCTGGGCCACTTCGAGCTACAACGCAAACGCGGCCGTGTTCCATTGTCCGAGGTGCTGGCATGAGTTGCCCGATCTGCGACAATGAAAGCGACCCCAAGTATCGCCCGTTTTGCTCGCGTCGCTGCGCCGATCTGGATTTGGGCAACTGGCTAAGTGGGCGTTATTCCACGCCCGCATTGGATGGCGGTGACGACGGCGATCCGGATCAACAGGCCCCCACCCCCGATACAAAACTGCATTGAGCGTTTGCGGGTGAAAAAGACACTGGACACCTGTGGCCACAGCGCCTAAAACGCCGGCACCCATAGGCATCCGCCTAACCCGTGCCCGGGTAGCTCAGGGGTAGAGCAGTGGATTGAAAATCCTCGTGTCGGTGGTTCGATTCCGCCCCTGGGCACCATATAACACCGTGAAACCTTTGATAAATTTTGAGTGTTGATTGCTGACAGCTCAGCCTCAAAAAGTTATACACGGGTATACACTTTTTGCATGTGGTTGATTTGGCAAAGAATTCCAGAAATCGGATGTTAATCCCCCCATTGAAAATGGGGGGATTAACAAAGCGGCTGGCCAATTACTCGCTTCGCGAAGATCTTCAGATGGATCATATTTTGATTATTTGGTTGTTCTGGATTTTGGACATACTTCTCCTATCCAGAAGGAGGAGCATGTGAGAACCAAGGTTCTGACAGACTATCTACACACGATTGCTTCGATAGCTCGGCTGGCGGTTATCCTGTCTCAGCCTACGCGCTGCTTAAACAGCGGACCGATGTACTAGCGCCCTGTAAGTGGCAATTTGCCATTCGCCTGAAATTCTTCTTTCTTATGGCACAACCGCTTTTCATAGAACTCGGAGTGGGTCGCAATACTGTTCAAACGAATACCGGAAACTAGGGGCACCTCAGCCGCCTAAATGAGTTGAGAGACCGGAACGCAACCGGGACAAGACCACAAACCCGATACACCTTAGCTTCGCCGCAAACCTGTTCAGAAAAGCAGGACCACTTCAGAACAACGCGCGGCATTTGAGGTACTCAAACGATCGGTAAGCGAATTTGCTATGCGCTGGGCGCAATTCGGGACTGTCAAACGAGCAATTGTGGGACTCACCCGGGGACCCTACTTGAACGTCAACAACCGGCGCAGTGTCGGCTGATAGATCAAAGGAAGCGTATCATGGCATTTGTCGTCACCAACACCCAAGCTCCTCTGGGAGCAGTCACCACCCTCCGCGTTGTGAATAGTATTCTGAACCTGAAAGATTCGGTCGTGGCGTGGAACCAAACGCGCGTAACCCGCAAGATTCTGTCACGCTTGAGCCCTGAACAACTTCAGGACATTGGCCTGACCCGCGCTGATTTGACCTGATCGCGACTTACGCTCTGAAGGAAAAGGCCGCCCCTCGCCGGGCGGCTTTTTCTTTGATCAGTGTTGTTTCCAAGCGGGCAGTTGCCGCAGGCTTTCGGGGTGGTTTCCTCCCTGCTGGTTTGGCAGGGGTGGGGGCTGGGGCCTCAAAGCGGAGATTGAAGCGGCCCACTGAATATTGTTGATGACAGTCCGCAGATTACGATCCTTTCGCCCGGCTTAACATCCAGGCTGATGTCAGTCAGAACTTTGAAGTCGCCGTACCACTTGCTCCTGTTCGAAATTGAGACAGCAAGCCTTGTTTCCGTGGGCTTCGAGAGGACATTGGGCGGGGATCACCCCTGTCGCTTTATTCAAAGGACGAACGCCAACCCGTCGCTGACAAAGGTAGTTTGATCGAACGGTTTGCGGAACAGGAAGTTGCAATGGTGCGTTCTTCCTTTGCGGGCTTGCGATCTCAGGAAATTGACGAGATTACGTCCAGCCTGTGTTTCGCCAAAAACCTTGGGTTCCTGGGATTGCGCAATAGCCACTTTTTCGCGACCTACGCACGCTGGCAGTTTATCCAGTTCCGTCCGAAAACCCGCCAGATGCCTGGCGCTGGCGAAACCATCGCCGAGCGAATTGCCGATCTTGGGTCAGGTGATGTCGTGATGGTGGTGGCGGTCAGGCGTTTGGTGAAAAACTAGAGAGAGATATCGAGGCAATATCAAAGACCAGCGCAGACGTATTACTGATCACCGATCCCACAGGTGAAACACTCGCAAAACACGCCAAATGGAAAATTATTTGCCCCGTTGAAAATCCCAATATTTTTGACAGCTATGCCGGGGTTCTGGCGGTGATCAGACTGTTGGATACGAGTCCTTTATCAAATCAGGTCAGAAAGGACGGGAGTACATGCTGGCGATCGAACATCAACACAATATACTATCTGAGTTTGACTAGGGGCTCCATCCCGGACGACCGCATAGACCCTCGTCGTTCTGCATTGTTCATGGCAAGATCGGTTTTGAGGGATGTTCGGGATGGAACACGTAGTAAGGAAAATGGCGATCCCGGGAAGACTCGAACTCCCAACCCCCTGATTAGAAGTCAGGTGCTCTATCCAGTTGAGCTACGGGACCGCTTTGGCCTTATTGCGAAATTTGAGCGGTGGGATCAAGAGACAACCGAACCGCCGTTTTCCTAAATAGTTCCTGGGGACACCTGTGGGACATCTGCGTCATGTCGCGTTCCGGGCGGATGAATGCCCGATACCGCTCGGCAATCGTCCGCGGTCAAGCCACGATCACCACTGGATTTTGGTCGGATTTCAGGCCATATCGGGGGCAGGCATCATTAGTACGAGGTGGCCATGAAACTAATTGTGGGCTTGGGTAATCCGGGGGCGAAATACGCCCGGAACCGGCATAATATCGGCTATGCCGCAGTTGACCGGATTGCCATGGATCACGGGTTCGGCCCTTGGAAGTCCAAGTTTCAGGGGCGTGTCGCCGATGGTCGGTTAGGCAGCGAAAAGGTGCTGTTGCTAAAGCCCGAGACCTTTATGAACCTGTCGGGTCAGTCGGTGGGCGAGGCCATGCGGTTTTACAAGCTGGACCCCGCAGATGTGATCGTGTTTCAGGACGAACTGGATCTGGCACCGGGCAAGGTGAAGGTCAAACAGGGCGGCGGGCATGCGGGCCACAATGGGTTGCGCTCGTTGCATGCGCATCTTGGCGATGGGTACGCGCGGGTGCGTCTTGGCATCGGTCATCCGGGGCGCAAGGAACTGGTTTCCGGGTATGTCCTGCACGATTTTGCCCGCGCTGACGAGGATTGGCTTGCCGACCTTATGGACGGCATTTCGGACGGCGCGCCGCATCTGGGCAGCGGCGACAATGGCAAGTTCATGAATGCAATCGCCCTGCGCACGGTGCCGCAAAGGGCACCGCCCCCGCGAAAACCCAAAGCTGCGCAACCAACAACGCCGCCCACGCCACCGCAAAAGCCACAAAAGCCGCAAGGAGCGACGGATATGGACACAGACACCCGGTCAACCATGCAAAAACTGCTGGATCGTTTCAATTGAGGCTTGCTGATGCCTTTGAGTTTCAGGCGCAGGCCTGCACATCGCTTGGCTCTCCTTTTATGGGTCAGTTGCTGGGTGTTCTGGCGCGTGACTGGCCCGTCAACACAGATTTTGGCCGGCTCTGCGCCGAATGGCCGGGGGATTTAAGCCCTCATGGGGCGTCGTTGCCGTTGCGGATTGCCGGGGGGCTGCATGCGTTGGTCCTGTCAGGGCAAGATAGTGCGCTGAGCGCGGTTTACCCGCCGAACCAATGCGATGACGGCGCGTTGAAAGGCGCGGTTCTGGCAGCGCTCGATACACATCAGGCGTTCATGACCAAATGGGTGCAAAGCGCGCCGCAAACCAACGAAGTCCGCCGTTCTGCCGCGTTGATCGCCGCCGCGCATTGGCTGGCGGCGCGGCATCCACTGCCAATCGTGACCTCGGAACTGGGGGCAAGTGCGGGGTTGAACCTGAACTGGGATCAATATGCGCTTGCCGCTGGTCAGCAGGTCTATGGGCCAGCGGACCCGGTTTTGACCCTTTCGCCAGAGTGCGACGGCCCGATGCCGGCCCCGGCAGAAATCACCGTGACCGAACGGTGCGGCGTTGATCTGAACCCGCTGGACATTGCCGACCCGGATCAGGTGTTGCGCCTGTTGGCCTATCTGTGGCCGGATCAGCCTTATCGTGTGGACCTGACCCGCGCGGCCATATCTGCGCAGACCGGCCATGTCGATCGTGGCGACGCGATTGACTGGCTGGAGACCCGGTTGCAAACGGCGCGTCCGGGGCATCTGCATCTGATCTATCACACCATTGCTTGGCAGTATTTTCCGGCAGACTCACAAACGCGCGGCACCGCCTTGATCGAAGCGGCGGGCGCG
>NVQY01000139.1 GCA_002400675.1 Paracoccaceae bacterium
GCGGGCATGGATTTGGCCGCACTCGAGGCCGCCGTGGCGCGCGATATCGCCGCCGGAGTGCGGCCACTGGCGGTGGTGGCAACGGCAGGGTCGGTCAATACCGGCGTATTCGATCCGATTGATAAGATTGCGGATTTCTGCGCCGCGCAGGGGCTATGGTTGCATGTGGACGCGGCGTTTGGGTTCTGGACGCTGCTGGCGGATGCGCCCATGTGCGATCTGGCCAAAGGCATTGGCCGCGCGCAGTCCATCGCGCTGGATTTTCACAAATGGATGGCGGTGCCTTACGATTGCGGGGCCTGTCTGATCAGCGACAAGACCCTGCACCGGGCCACCTTTGCCAACCGCCCGGAATACCTTGCCTCGGCCAACAAAGGGCTGGCGGGCGGTGCGCCGTGGTTCACCGATTACGGTATTGAGTTGTCACGCGGGTTTCGCGCGCTCAAGGTCTGGGCCACGGTGATGGCAACCGGCACCCGCGCGCTGGGGGCGGCTGTCAGTGACAACATCGCGCAGGCAAAGCTGATGGGCGATTTGGTTGACGCCTCGCCGCATCTGACGCTGGCCCATCCCGTGGTGTCGAACCTGTGCTGCTTTTATGCTGTGCGGGACGATGATCCGGTTGAGATTGCCGCACAATTACAGATCGAGGGGCGTGTGGTGTTTTCCACCACGTTGATCGACGGGCGCCAATGCCTGCGCGCGGCGATGGTCAATCATCGCACCACCTCGCAGGACATTCGCGCGGCGGTAAAGGCGGTCGAGACGTTGGTGGGCGGACAGTGAACTAAGGGCGCACCGGCCTCGGCGATGAAGAAAATTCGACGAATTTTCTTGGTTGCGCAAAGGCTTGAGGTTTTTTCTGGCTTAATTGCAGCCGTCCCCGGCGATCTGGATCAGGTTTGCCTCGCGCCCTGCGATGATGCGAAAGGCCTCGTTGACCCCGGCATCGGTCAATTCGCGCGCCACCGTCAGCAGGGTGTTGGGGGACTGCCCGTCGCACATGTCAGCCATGTGGCGCAATTCGTCCAGCGCCACCACGCGGGCGGCGTCCAGATCCGGCGCGCCGTACACCGTCACAAAATGCTGCGCCAGATTGTCGGCCAGCGTGTCCATTTCGCCCGGCTCGATCCGGGTCACGGCGGCAAAGGTCGCGCGCCCAAAGCTTTCCAACCCCAGCCAGCCATTGGTGAACGCCTGACGCGCCTTACCGGTCAGATCGCCTTGGTCCCAGTTGGAAAACTCGAACCCGCCTGAGATAAGCCATTCGCCGGTGCGGGCGGCGCGGTGAAACACTAAGGTATCGCTTTCGTCCAGATGGATGGCACGGGCCAGATTCATGTGGTYTCCCCTTTGTTCAACAAGGCACTTAGCGGGATCAGCCGGGTATCATCACCGACCTTCAACAGCATGGCATAATCGGCGTCCGCGCCAACAAATGTTCCGCGTTCGGGTGCCCCGACCACGGGATTGGCCACCGCCGCGCCGACGCCATAGAGCAATTCGCGCCACTCTGCGTGCAGCGCGCGCGCGTCCCCGTCTGTCAGCCCGTTAACCCAGACCAGCGTGTGACGGGCCCAGCCTTCCAACAGTTCCAGCGGGTCAACATCGGCGCACCCTTCCAGAAACAGGCAGGTTTGATCCGGGGCGTTGCCCGGTTCTTCCTCTGCCTGTGGGATCAGCCAGACTTCCAGTCCCACGACCAGCCAATCGGGGGTTGCGGTGGGGTCATTGGCCGATGCGGCCACCTGCAACTGACCGGATTTCGCCCCGTTGACCAGAATGTCACCGGCCCATGTCAGATGCAGCGCCACTTCGGGCGGGGCCAGCGCGCCAAAGGCGTTCTGAAACCCGGTGCCGCAGGCGCAAAACACCTGCATCGCCTGTTCCAGCGGCATTTCCGGGGCAAACACAATCGCCGCGCGCAGCCGGTCCGGGGTGATCGCATAGGCCAACAACCCGGAATCGCACCCCAGCGCGGCCATGGCGCAGGCCTTTTGGAAAGGATCGGTGGTGCCATCGACCGCGTGAGCGCTGAACAGGGGCGGGAAAGCGGGGTCGCGCGGGGCTTTGAACAGATTATCGCTCATGTAAGGGTCATTCCGGTTTGCTGGGGGGATTTTGTGGCTGTGGTCTTGACGCGCCCGCGCCCTTGGGTCCTGATCGGGCAGAGGAGCGTTGCAGATGAAACAGATGATATCCGCCGTGATCGGCCTGTTGATGCTGGGGCTGGCCCCGGCACGCGCCGATCACCGTGATCTGGCGTTGTTTGCCGCACCTGTCCTGATCGAGTCCGGGTTGATCCGGTTCATGCTGCCGCGATTTTCCCTTAAGGCTGGGGTTGGGGTGCATGTGGAACCGCTGACGCCCGGCGCGTCCGGTGGTGTGCTGCTGCATCGTGCGGACAATGGTGGACGGCTTGCGTTTCGCGGGCAGGGGCAGGAATTCGCTGTGCTGCAAAGCGACCCGGACGACGCCGCTGCCAGAAAATTTACGGCGTGGCTGTTGTCGGACATCGGCCAACGCACCATCGCGCAATTCACCCCGGACAGCGGCGCAGGGTATGTCGGCGCGGCCAATGAACAGGTCGCGGCCCCGGTGGTGGTGCTGAGCGGCAGTGCGGCAAACGGCGAAAAGCTGTCTTACTCCAAATGCGGGCGCTGCCATGTGATCGGTGCGCGCAACCGCCTCAAGGGCATCGGATCGACGCCCTCCTTTGCCCTGTTGCGCAGCCTTGACGACTGGTTGGTGCGGTTCAACGAATTCTATGTGCGTAACCCGCACCCATCGTTTTCGCAGGTCATCGGGGTGACGCCGCCGTTTGATCCGGGACGCCCGCCACCCATTTCGCCCCTGCGCCTGAGCATGCAGGATCTGGACGATATCATCGCCTATACCAACACCATAGAGCCGGCCGATCTGGGCGCGCCGCTGGTTGTGCATCAGTGATCCTTGCGCTTGGTAAAGTAATCTTCGGTGGTGATGACGCGCGGACGCTCGGCGGCCTGAAACGGCTGGTCATCGGCGTGATAATGCGCCTCGACCCGGCATTTGTCGCACATCTGAATCAGCTTGCCCGCGTCTGAGGATGCAAACATCGGGTGTTTGCCCACCAGCAGGCTGATGATCTTTTCCACGCTGGATTTCACCCCGAACAGCGCGCCGCAGGATATGCAGGCAAACGGTTCTTCCTCGTGCAGCGTCACCGGGTTCAGCGCGCCATCCGACAGGTCCAACTGTGGCACCAGCCCCAGCGCACTTTCGGGGCAGATATTGACGCAGATCCCACATTGCAGACAGGCATCGGCCACGAACCGCAACTGCGGGCTGTCGGGGTTGTCCGACAGGGCACCGGACGGGCAGAGCGACACGCAGGACAGGCATAGGGTGCAGGCGTCGGTGTCGATCTTTAACGTTCCGTACGGCGCGCCCTCGGGCAGCAGGATCGGGGCTTTGGCATCGGGGTTCAGCGCCTTTGCGGCCAGCCGGGTGACCTGACGGCGGGTGCCCTGCGGCAGGATCGGCGCGCCGGTGCTGGTGATCTCATCGGCACCGTAAAGGGCGTCGCCCAACTGGTCCGGGTCATCACAACGCAACAGGCGCACGCGCGGCTCGCCGGCGATGGCATCGGCCAGCGTGGCTTGCGCGGTCTGCGTGGTCGCGGGCGATCTGGGCGGCAGTAATACATCGACCCGGGCAAACCCGCAGGCCAGCGCGGCAAGCATTTCCGCGTGACCAAACAACGCCGTGCTTTCCAGTGCCAGAGGGATCACGTCGGCAGGCAATCCACGCCCGAACCGCGCCCCCAAAGAGATCATTTCGCTGCCGTGTTCGTCGTCATGGATCAACAGCTTTGGATTGACCCCACCGGCGCTTGAGAAACCGCGTGCAAGTGTTTGAATTTGGGCGAATATATACGATGTTTCCGGGGCCTGAAAGGTCAAGGCACCGGACGGGCACAGGGCGACGCAATCGCCGCATCCGGCGCAGATGTTGGGGTCGATTGTGACATGATCGCCGTCGGGCAAAATGGCGCTTGAACCGCAGTTGTCAATGCATAGGGAACAGCCAACAATCCCGGCGCGCGAATGGCCGCAAAGCTGCGGTGCGTTGGCCACATAATGCGGTTTGTCAAAGCCGCCGACCAGTTGCGAGGCGGCCAGAATCTCGCGGCTGATTGCCGGGAGATCGCGTGGGTCGGCGCGCAGGTAACCGTCGCGGGGGTGATCGCCAAATGGGGACCTCTCGCCGCGCAGGTCAAGCACGATATCACAGTCGCTATGCGCGCCGTCACGCGGCGCGCCCATGGTCAACGGTCCGCGTCCGGCCGGGTTCAGCTGTTGCAGCGCATCAATGCGAATGTCAAAATTCCCCAGCGACCCAGAGATCTGCCTGACCTGTCCCACCACCACATCAAACCCCCGCGCGGCGAACATCTCTGGCGGTTCGGGCAGCAGCACCGTCACGCTTAGCAGCCCGGCCAGTTGTGCGGCGGCCTCCAGCGCAACCTCTTGCGTGCCAAGGATCAGACAACGGCCCGCGGACTGGATATCAATCACCTTGATCGGGGCGTGCGGCACCAGCGCCTCGGCCACCAGCGCGGCCATTTTCGGCCCGGTTTGCGCGACGTCGCCGGACCATCCGGCCCGGTCGCGCAGATCGAGAAAGTCGGGGATTTGCGCGTCGATTTCGTCGGCCAGTTCTTCGAATAATGCTCGTTCCTGCGCGCAGGCGATGATGCAGTCGCCGGCGTCATCCCCTGTGGCAATTTCCTTGGCAGCCAGATCAATCTGCGGCCCGCATAACCCGGAATAGACCCGCGAACAGCTGACATCACACTGATCCGCGATCAGCTTGGCGTCGATCTGTTGCGTTCCGGAACAGTCGCATAATATCAGACGTTTAGCCATAGTTCATAATCCCCTTTTGGGGCGGATATCCAACTAATGCCGGTGATTCCCCCTAATCAGATAGGCACCCGCACCGCCGGGCGTAAAGCCCTTTCTTTATCTCGCCTCCACCGCATTCAACCAAGGTGATTCGTCGGAATGGCCAGCGAAAAATACCCAAGAAAAAGTATCGGATTTAGCCGTATGGACACATTGACCCGCCCCATGGGGTCGGCTTGGGTTCAAGGGTCGAATTGTCCAGTTCGCGCATAGAAATCGTGGCCATATCGGCGATATATGTCGTTTCTGTTTGATTTATGGCCCCAACCTTCGCAGTCTGAGGCAGGGAAATTAACTTGGGTCGGGGAAAAACCATCACACAGCCGCAAAAAAGCATTTCCATTCCACTGGGGATTGTCGTCCGGCGCGCGCCGGGGGTGACGCCTTGGGCCAAATGGGTGTGGAGCGTGGTTGATGTGTTGCCTGGGGCCGGCCCGGCCGATTGGCTGGAACTGCGCCGCAACGGCGATGTCACCGACTACCACGCCGCCACGGTCGAATTGGAACTGTTCCGCAGCGACGCCGAGGCCTATCTGAGCGGCCTGACGACCCGCGCTCCGGCGATCTACGTGGTGATGCGCGCGGCAACCGCACCTGAGGCCACGCATGACGTCGAGGTTCT
>NVQY01000140.1 GCA_002400675.1 Paracoccaceae bacterium
GCCGCCGTAAGGCCGCCGATCCCCGCGCCGATCACCACGATCTTTTTTCCGCTAAGTCCCATGCGGTTCGCATAACGCAAAAACGCCGGGGAATCATACCCCGGCGTCTTGCTCTAGTGTCGCAGGTGAAACAGCTCAGCCGTCGCTTAGTCGTCGCGATGCACCTTTTCGCGCCGCTCGTGACGTTCCTGTGCCTCAAGGCTCAGCGTGGCAATCGGGCGTGCGTCCAGCCGTTTCAGTGAAATCGGCTCGCCTGTCACATCGCAATAGCCGTATTCGCCTTCGTCGATGCGGCGCAGGGCGGCTTCGATCTTGGAGACCAGTTTGCGGGCGCGATCGCGGGTGCGCAGTTCCAGCGCGCGATCAGTTTCTTCGCTGGCCCGGTCGGCCACGTCGGGGATGTTGCGGGTCCCGTCCTGTAGCGCCTCGATGGTATCGCGGCTGCCAGCCATCAACTCTTGCTTCCAGTTGTTCAGCTTGCGGCGAAAATATTCCGTCTGTTTGTCGTTCATGAAAGGTTCATCTGCGGCCGGACGATAGTCATCCGGCAGAAAAACTTCCTGCTTCATTTCGGCTCCCTCGGATTGACCTATGATGTCCGTCATCCATTATTCCTAGACATTCGGCCCCCTCATGCCGCTGCGTTTATCCGAGACATCTCAGATTGTCACTACACAAATGCAGCTGCCTTGGGGTAAAAGCGCGCGCAACCGGTCGCGTGAATGGCCAAAGCAGCAAAGGGTTGGAACAACATGAAATTTCAGGGCACCCGCGAATATGTGGCGACTGATGACCTGACGATCGCGGTGAATGCGGCCGTTACATTGGAGCGCCCGTTGCTGGTCAAGGGCGAACCGGGCACCGGCAAAACCGAGCTGGCTCGCCAGGTGGCGCAGGCGCTGGGTCTGAAGATGATCGAATGGAACATCAAATCCACCACCCGCGCGCAACAGGGCTTGTATGAATACGATGCCGTTTCCCGCCTGCGTGACAGCCAGCTGGGCGAGGGAAAAGTCCATGACGTGGCCAATTACATCAAAAAGGGCAAGCTGTGGCAGGCTTTTGAGACCGACGAAAAGGTGGTTCTGCTGATCGACGAGATCGACAAGGCCGATATCGAATTTCCCAACGACCTGTTGCAGGAACTGGACCAGATGGAGTTCTTTGTCTACGAGACCGGACAAACCATCCGCGCCCGCCAGCGCCCCATCGTCATCATCACCTCGAACAATGAAAAGGAGTTGCCGGACGCGTTCTTGCGTCGGTGTTTCTTTCATTACATCCGGTTCCCGGACGAGGCGACCATGCGCAAGATCGTCGATGTGCATCACCCAGGCATCAAGGACGCGCTTTTGACCACGGCTTTGACGCAGTTTTACGAGTTACGCGACACCGCCGGGCTAAAGAAAAAGCCGTCCACCTCTGAGGTTCTGGATTGGCTCAAGCTGTTGCTGGCCGAAGACCTTAGCGCCGAGGATCTGAAACGCGACGGGGCCAATGCCTTGCCCAAACTGCACGGTGCCCTGCTTAAGAATGAACAGGATGTGCATCTGTTTGAACGGCTGGCCTTTATGGCGCGCGGTCAGCGTTAAACCGCATCTGATCGGGGCCGGTTCAGGCCGGTTCCGGTGGCCTATTGCGGCAGATATTCACGCGAAAGGCCCGCGACATTGCCGGCGCGCCCGCCAATTCGCGATCCTGTTTCACGCACTGGTTTATGGTTTATAGGGCACGTTATAAGCAGGTGCTTATTGACTTTAAGGGCACCAATCAAGAGTCGTGCTTGGGAACCAAAGGCAATTTGATCAGCTCATTTGCGGCTCTGACAACGGCCTTTCACCCTGCCGAGGAGGCGCGCRATGTCGACCAGATTCACCTGCCCCACCATTGATTTTGTATTCCTTCAGGACCTGTCGGGATCGTTTACCGACGATTTGCCGATCCTGAAATCGCAGATCGCCAACGTGATCGCCACGGTCGAGGATATCAACCAGAACGCAGATTTCGCCGTCGCCAGCTTTATCGACAAGCCAAACGGCGTTTTTGGGGCCGCCAGCGATTATGTCTATCAAACCAACCTTGCCCTGTCATCCGACAACGCAGCCGTGATCGCCTCGGTCAACGCCCTGTCGACCCGCAGCGGCATGGACGTCAAAGAGGCCCAGCTAGAGGCGCTGATGCAGGTCGCCCTGCGCCCCGGTGAAATTGGTTTTCGCGCCGACACCAAGCGGATTGTGATGCTGTCCACCGACAGCGCGTTTCATCAGGCCGGCGACTTTGCCGGCGCCCCGGCCAACAACGGCGACGCCATCCTTGACGGCAACGGCGTGGGCGAAGATTACCCCTCAATTGCGCAGGCAGCGGCGGCATTGGTGGCGACCGGGATATTCCCGGTGTTCTCGGTCACCGCCGATCAAAAGGCGCTGTATCAGACATTGGTCAACGATCTGGGCACCGGCGCGGTTGTGGTTCTCAGCGCCAACAGCTCTGATTTTGCCGATGCGGTCCGGGTGGCCATCGCCAAGGCCTGTGGCCACGTCACGCAGGAAGGCACCGAAGGCACGGACGACATGGAAGGCACCGAATTCGAGGACGGCATGTTCGGCCTTGGCGGCGATGACCGCATGAACGGGCGCGCGGGCGATGATCTGGTCGATGGCGGGTCGGGCAATGACATTATCAAGGGCGGCAAAGGCGCGGACGAATTGCGCGGCGGCACCGGGGCTGATCATCTGGACGGCGGCAAAGCCCGCGACACGCTGAACGGCGGCTTGGGCAACGATACACTAACCGGAGGCGGTGGCCGCGACACCTTTGTCATCAACCCCGGCGGCGGCAGCGACACCATCACCGATTTCCAGAATGCTATCGACGTGATCGACCTGTCAGCGTTTCATCGCTTTGAAGGCGTCGCGGCGGTGACGAGCGCGCTTCAGGTTGGAACGACGGTGGTTCTGAACCTGCCGGGCGGGACGTCCGTGACGCTTCAGGGGTTCACTCTGGCTGAACTGGGGCTGGAGGATGTGATTCTGGAACCCTTTGGCGATGCACCCGTGGCCGCCAACGACATTGCCACGGCCACCGCGAACAAAAGGACGCTGATTGATGTGCTGGCCAATGATACGGATGTGGACGGCGACACCCTTAGCCTCGTGTCAGTGGGCAGTTCGCCAAATGCCACGATCACAATCAAGGGCGGGATGATTTCCTACAAGGCCGATGCCAGTTTCTCGGGGGCGGACAGTTTCACCTATACCATCACCGACGGCAATTTTACCCACACGGCCACGGTGAATGTCACGGTTCTGCCCA
Source organism: Paracoccaceae bacterium (assembly GCA_002400675.1). Taxonomy (GTDB): domain Bacteria; phylum Pseudomonadota; class Alphaproteobacteria; order Rhodobacterales; family Rhodobacteraceae; genus NVQY01. Next base: position 3,313 of record NVQY01000140.1, read on the forward strand.
ATCTGATCGGCAACAACCTTGCCAATGTTCTGGTCGGCACCCAGTTTGACGACCTGATCAAGGGCAAGGGCGGCGATGACACCATTACCGGCAACGACGGCAACGACACGATCCTTGGCGGCAACGGGGCGGATATTATCAACGGCGGGCTGGGGCTGGACCTGATCCGGGGCGGCACTGGCAACGACATCATCACCGCCGGGCCGACGGGCGGACTGGATTTCCCCGACAAGGACACGGTGTATGGCGGCAACGGCAACGATCAGATCACCGGAGGCTGGGGCGATGACATCCTGAACGGCGGCAGGGGGCGCGATACAATCCTTGGCCAACAGGGCGACGACCGGATCTTTGGCAACGGCGGCAACGACACTCTGGATGGCGGCGTCGAGAATGACGAGATCTGGGGCGGGGCCGGCGATGACATCATCATCGGTGGCACCGGCAACGACCAACTGCGCGGCGGGTTGGGGCAGGACAACATCTCTGGCGGCGACGGGCGCGACCAAATCTATGGCTCGGGCGGGTTCAAGGCGGGGGTGTCGGACAATGACACCCTGTCCGGTGGCCTTGGGGCGGACAATTTCATTTTCCTGCTTGCGCTGGATCAGAACCTGAACGGTGACGACATCATCACCGATTATGACATCACCCAGGACCGGATTCAGCTGGACGGCGATGTGTCGGTGCAACTGACCGACACCCTCGCGGGCGTGCTGATCGAACAGGTCACCGGTGGTTCAATTCTGGTTCAGGACATTCTGGCCGCCGATATTCGCGCCACCATCAGCGGGCTGAACGAAGTTCTCTAAACGGTACAGCCGCCGGAATTCCGGCCAAGATAAGGCGCAAAGGCACAAATTTTGCGGCACATGGCCAGTTTTGGGCCAAAATGAGATCGAAATGTGGCATGGGCGGTTCTTTGCGGATCGCCTTTTGCCTTAATCACTGGGGAAAATTGCCTCTGGGCCACAGTCTCGACCGGATTTGACCACAATCCTGCCCCAGACCTGATTTAACTTGAGCGCATTGCCGCCCTCTGCCACGTTTGGAACCATGTCAAATAAATCTGCTCTTTTGATCCGCACCCTGCGCCCTGATGACCGGTCCGAATGGGCCGCGTTGTGGTCGGCATATCTGACCTATTACGAGACGTCCGTGGCCGATGAAGTCTATGACAGCACATTCGCGCGCCTGCTAAGCGGCGACGCGCAGGAATTCAACGCGCTGGTGGCGGACCTGGATGGCCGGTTGGTCGGCCTGACACATTATCTGTTTCATCGCCATGCGTGGAAGATCGAAAACGTCTGTTATCTGCAAGACCTGTTTGCCGCGCCCGAAACCCGGGGCACCGGCGTTGGCCGCGCCCTGATCGAAGCGGTTTACGCCGCTGCGGACGCAAACGGCACACCGGCAGTCTATTGGCTGACCCAGGATTTCAACGCCACCGCGCGCAAGCTATATGATCGCATTGGGGTTAAGACCCCGTTTATTCGGTATAATCGCCCATGATAAAGCCAATTTTATTCGTTGTTGCCCTCGGCCTTGCCGGTTGCGCCGGGGCCCCGCGCGAAGACACGCCGACCCGCGCGCAGATATCCGATTCGACCCTGCCACCGATGAAGTCGTTCTCTTACCCGCAGCCCGCCGCGCCGATCAAGTCCAATGCCAACATCGCGGAGGACTTCCTGGACCTGCATTTCAATCTGGAAAGCGGGCGCGCCCTGCCGGTGTTCACCCGGTTCGAGACACCGATCACGGTGCGCGTCACCGGCAGCCCTCCGCCCAGCCTTCAGCCCGATCTGACCCGCCTGCTGGACCGGTTGCAGACCGAGGCCGGGGTCAACATCTCGCAGACCAACGACGCCGACGCCAACATCACCATTCAGGCGGTCAGCCGTGCCGACATTCGCCGCACCCTGCCGCAGGCCGCGTGTTTCGTGGTGCCAAATGTGACCAACCTTGACCAGTTCCGCCGCGAGCGTCGTCGCGCCAGCACCAACTGGGCGTTGTTGCGCAACCGCGACAAGCTGGCGATTTTCCTGCCCTATGACGCCAGCCCGCAAGAGGTGCGCGATTGCCTGCACGAAGAACTGGCGCAAGCGGTCGGCCCGCTGAACGACCTTTACCGGCTGCCCAATTCGATCTTCAACGACGACAACGTGCACACAGTCCTGACCGGGTTC
>NVQY01000141.1 GCA_002400675.1 Paracoccaceae bacterium
TCTTGGCGCGGACATCCGCGTCGGTTTCGCCGTGATCGGCGCGGCGTTCGGAATGGCCGGTAAGAACGTATTGCGCGCCTGCGTCCACCAGCATGGCCGCACTGGTATCGCCGGTGTGGGCACCGCCCGGTTGCGCGTGGCAATCCTGTCCGCCGATGGTGACGGCGCTGTTTCTCGTGACGGCGCAGGCCCGGTCGATCAGGGTGGCAGGCGGGCAGATGAGGATTTCACACGCGGGGCCGGGATGCGCCCCGGCCAGTGCGCTTAGGGTGGCGAGGTCATCCGACGCGCCGTTCATCTTCCAATTGCCTGCTGCCAGTTTGCGCCGCATTATACTATTCCCTCAGTGTGGATGTTGGTCTGTTTGATGCAACGAATGTCCGCGCGAGGCAAGCGCGCGCGCCGCTGGTGTGGCATTTGGTGCGGGTCATGGGCAAAAGCCTGTTTCCGGGGGGCACGGCAACGATTGCCATGGGGCCGAGAATATTGAACCGCCCCCTTGCGCCGCCGCAAAAGGTTAGCTACATCGGCGCAGCACGGGTGATTAGCTCAGTTGGTAGAGCGCTTCGTTTACACCGAAGATGTCGGGAGTTCGAGCCTCTCATCACCCACCAGATTCCATTGACTTTTTTATGAAATTACGAAGCGTTCCTCGGTTCCGTGATCCTAATGCACCCCTCTGACCGGCGTGAAATCCACCACATCAGCCGCCTTGCGCTGATGATCTGGGCTGAATCTCGCATAAACCCGCGCGGCGATTGCCTCGTCCGAATGTCCCAGATACTGCGAAACCTCGCCCATCGGCACCCGGGCCGGTGCGGCTGCGTTCACAATCCCCTTCCTGATATTCTTGACCGGACCAGCCGCCCATTCGACCATATGGTCGCTCAGGGCGGCCTCGCGGGTTTCCTGTATCCACCACAACGAAGGAAAACCACGTCACCGGATATTGCAGGGCCTGAGCATAGCGGCTAGTTCGCCAATAAAGTGGTGAAAGGACAACACCGTGCAAAATCTGAACCAGTTCTTGTTTTACTGGATTAACGCGCCTGCCGATCCATCTGGTGCAGCCGTATTGCTGGCGCGTGTTTTCGCTGAATGGTTGATCTATGCCATTGCAATCGCCATGGTTTGGGGCTGGATTCGTGGCAGTGCCGGCACCCGACTGTGTCTGATAGATGCTGGCGTCGGGGCAACCGCCGCGCTGGCAATAAACTTTGCCATTGCTGCGATCTGGTATCATCCGCGTCCCTTTGAACTGGGTATTGGCACGCAGATACTACCGCATGCGGTCGACGCTTCTTTCCCCAGCGATCATGCGACGGTTCTGTTCGCCGTGGCGTTTTCTCTCATGATATCAGGTGCGCGCCAGCCGTGGCCGGGGCTGGCTCTTTTGGCTGCCGTAGGGGCCGCGTGGTCGCGGGTCTATCTGGGCGTGCATTGGCCGCTGGACATGGTTGGCTCGTTTGTGGTGGCGCTTGTTTCCGTGTGGGGTGTCCGTCGGGTCGCGGCAACCGCATCGGCGCGCCACTTGCGTCAGGGCGTCCTGAAAATTTATGACCGGACACTTGATGCCTTGAAAATTCCCGGCCATGTTTCTCCAAGGGCCTTCAGGTCCTGAGAGGGTCTGATCCCTGTGTCAGCATCAAATTTGTCGCCAAAGATCGAAAAAATCGGTTGGTCGGCATATCTTCCGTCATGGTTTCAGTGTCAGGATCACCACCCGCCCATCGGTGAACCAGAGATCGCCAGCGACGGACTGTCCGGGGCTGGGGCTGGAGACCTGTAGCCTTTTTTCCACTTCGACAAGACCGGCGTCCGACAGGTCGCTGGCTAGGGTATCACGCTCGGCGTCTATGTTGGGGGCGATATGGTGCAACAGCCCCCAGTCAAGCGCGTCGTCAAAGCTGGCGGTCCCCACGAACATCCGTCGGCCATCCGGCATCAGAACGTTGGTATCCCAGAACCGCACAATATGGCGCTTGCGATGGGTCTGGTCTGACGTCGGTTTCTGAAAGGCAAGATCGTTCGGCTTGTTTGACCAGAAATAGGGTGTCACCGGTGCAAGATCATCCTCTTTGTTGGTCCACGCGGCCCATGCAGCCCGGGTCAACGAGGACAGCGATGGTCGCTCAGCAGCCAGCCACCCCGCAGTCACCATCGCGCTGGACAGCGCGGCACTGTCGGGTGCCAACACGATGATGTTGATCGGCTCCTGTGGCGTGCCAGTAACCGACTGGGTTTGGGTCGGTGCCGGATCTGTGGCAAAGAAAGAAGCAACGTCAGGTATCATTCTGTCGTCGCCAACGGCTAGCAATACATTGTGCGCCTTGTCGTAAGTTGCGACATTCCAACCTGCAACCGCCACCAGCAGGATCACCGCAACGGGCCGGGCGACGCGCCACGCTCTGCCCGGTGGTGTTGGTGGTTCCTGTGATATCGATGGTGTCGCGCTATGGGCTTCGCGCCACCATTCGGCAATGGCGATACCGATCACCAGCCAAAGCGTGCCCACCAGCCAGCCATTGAGAACATCCGACAAGTAGTGTTCGATCAGATAGAGGCGGCTCAAYCCGATYGCGAAAGCYACTGTCRCTGCCRTGATCGCCGCCATCARRGGGCCGRTCACSCGYMTSCGCCAACCGATGTAAAACAGCATGCCRAAGAAGGCGACCGATATCGCCGCGTGCCCTGAGGGAAAGCTGCCCGAGGTTTCGACGAAATAAGCCAGCTCGGGTCGCGGGCGGTGGAATATCGCCTTCAGGATGCTGACCGAGATGACATTGCCGACCACGGCCACGGTCAGGCCAACAACCAGATCGACACGGCGGCCTGATATCAGCCAGACAATCGTCGCAGCGGTCAGCAGCGCCACGGTGCGCCAGTCCCCCAGTGCGGTGACATATGACGACAACCGCAACAAGGCGGGGTCACGGAATGCGTGGATCAGATTCGCGAGCCGCATGTCGATCTGAATAATCGGGTCGGCCATCAGGAAATCCAACACTGTTCCGGCCCAGATCAGCAGAATGTAAAAGAAGGTAAGCCCCAGCAGGGTCACGGTCAGACCGGAAAACCGGTCGCGGTCAAAGCGGTGCGCGATGAAGGCGGAAAACCGCGGGTGCCGCCCTGCCCATACGGTCACATCGGGGTTCTCGGTGATCGCGCTGATCACAGAACGCGTGATCGACAGCACGAAAGGTAACATCCGTCTGATCCGGATCACCAGCCACCACAGGGTCAGGATCAGAATGGTTACGGCCCCCGCCAACAGCACGATCCGGGTCGCGATCGGACCAAAGCTGGAAATGACATCGCCAAGGAAATAGCCCAGGGCGACATGCGCCAGTGCATAGGGCACACCGCTGATAAGGTTCCAGATCAGAAACTTGCGGCGGTCCATGCCGGCAACCGAGGCTGCGAACGGCACCAGCCCCGAAACCGGACCCAGAAACCGGCCAATCACCAACGCCAGTCCGCCGTGACGCTGAAACAGTCGTTCGGCGCGTTGGTAACTGGCGAATTGTTCGGGCCGCCAGCGGTCGCTCAACCCGCGCCGGGCAAGAATGCCGGTCCAGTATCCGGCCTCGCCACCCAGCACCGAACCAACAGCGACAAACCACACCAGATCGAAGTAATCGAGGGCACCTTGCTGGACCAGAATTCCGCCGGCATCGACGATCAGAGTGCCGGGGACGAAGACGCCGGTGACAAAGAACGCCTCCAGCATCGAAGCCAGCCCAATGATCCAGTAGGACCATATTCCGAGCGCCTCTAATGAGGGCAGTATCTGATCTAATGCGCCTGACAATGTGCGATTCCTATTTTATCATGATCCCGCGCGCACCGCCGGCGATCAGCAGGGCCGCATCCTTTAGCACGATCAGTGGCGAAACTCCGGGCGGCACCGCCACATAGCGTGGCTGCCAGCCGGGGTGGAATTTTTGTTTGAAGGCGCGCAGGCCCTCAAAATTGTAAAACGCGCCGCCGTGGCGGAACAACAGCAGGCCGAACCGGTTCCACAGCCGCGCGCCCTTGCGTACCTCCAGCCCGGCCAGCGGGGCCATGCCAAGGCTGAATTCCGCCGCCCCCAGATCGCGGTAATGCTGCATCAGTTCGACGAACAGGAACTCCATCATGCCGCTGGCAGCCTCTGGCAGATAGCGCATCAGGTCGACCGAAACACGGGCCCCGTCACCGGTTTGCATCACGTTGGCAAAGGCCAGAACCCGGCCCTCGCGGCGTACCAGCGCGATGGGAAAGCGATCCAGATAGTCGGGATCAAAGCGGCCGACCGAAAAGCCTTTTTCGTGCCCGGTCTTGTCACCAAGCCACGCATCCGAGATGTTGCGCAACGAGGCAATCAGGGCCGCGTCATGGGGCGCTTGCAGAACGTCTAAGGACCAGCCGTCTTTCAGCGCTCTGTTGTGGGCCGCGCGCATCTTTTTGAACGACCGGCCCGCGAGTGAGAAGTCGGGCAGGGACACCACCGCCTCTTCGCCGATCTTGTGCAGCGAGAACCCAATCTCGATCCACAGCGGCAAATGTTCTTCGGTGACCTCGTAGAACACCGGGCGCGCGGCGCTGTCATAGGCCTCTTCAAAAAATGCCCAGGCCAGAGATTCGAACGCCTCTGGCGCACCTACCGGATCGGTATAGGCGATCCAGCTCTTGCCCTGAATGGCGTACATAATAAAGGCATCCCCGGCATCGCTGAAAAACAGCGCCTTGTCGCCGCTTAGCGCCAGACTGGCCTCTGGACCGTTCTGGGCTGCAACAATATCGGCGGCTTGGCTCAAAGCGGCGGCATCGGGCACCAGGGTGCGCGTACGCGCCGGCTGGATTGCCAGATGAACCATGGCGAACATCAACAACGCCGAGGCGATCAGGCCGGCCCGCAAGGCGCGCGGGGTGTTGGCATCGCTGGAAAACTCGGTCCACAGGCTTGACGCATAAGGTGTTGCCTCGTGCATGAAGAAAAAGAACGTGGCAGCCGCTAGCGCGATACTGGCCACCAGGGTAAACCAGCCGGGGCTGAGAATGCCGCGGGTCAGCTTGGCAGAGCGGTAGAATTCGCGCCGGAACGGCCACAGCACCACCACCGCCCCGCCCAGCAGCAGCGCGCTCTTGATACCCAGCCCGTTCATCACCGATGCCAGCGCCCCGGCAAACAGCGCCACCTGCGTCAGCCAGAAGGCCCCGGAAATGCGCCGCGCCAAACCCTGCGACAGGATCAACAGCAGCACCCCCAGCACCGCCGACAGGATCGCGCCACCCTCAAGCAGGATTGCCGCCAGCAGGTCATTGGGGTCGATCAGACCGGGGGTTGCCGATGGCATCAGCGCCATCAACAGCAGGTAGGTGCCCAGCCCGAAGGCCGCCAGCCCAGTCAGCGCCGGCGCCGCAGAGGTCGCCGAATGCATCACCGGGCGCAGGGAGTCCGGCACCTCGCCCAGCAA
>NVQY01000142.1 GCA_002400675.1 Paracoccaceae bacterium
TGTTCATAGCTTACCCTTTCGATATCGAGATTGTCTGCACTACAGTTTCCGGCATGGCCCGCGTCAGGTCCACATGCAGCAACCCGTTTTCCATGATCGCCTCGCCGACTTCGACCCCGTCGGCCAGCACAAACATGCGCTGAAACTGCCGCGCGGCGATACCCCGGTGCAGGAACACCCGGCCATTGCTGTCATCGGATTGGCGCCCACGGATCACCAGTTGGCGATCTTCGACCGTGATCGCCAGATCATCCTCGCCAAAGCCAGCCACAGCAAGTGTAATGCGGTACGAATTTTCGGAAGTTTGTTCAATATTGTAAGGAGGGTAGCCTTCGTTCCCTGATTTGGCCGAGCGTTCAAGAAGACGCTCCAATTGCTCAAACCCCAACATATGCGGGTAGGCACCCAAAGTTAATTTCGACACTGTTTCGTCCTCATTACCCAAAGCGACGTTATGCACGGTCCCAGGTTCGGCAACCGTGCCTGCCAAATATGGGTAGGAATCACCCGATTAACAAGGGCCACATCCACCCCGGGCAACTTATCAGGCCAGGCGCGGGCTGGGGTGCATCCCCCCTGCCCCCACAAATCGCCGCATCAGCCAACAACCGCTAGGTGAAACCAGCCATAAAGGGTATCCTGAGGACCAACCACTCAGCAGATTTAGAATCGCACACATGAACGCACCATCCGATTTGTCGATGAAAAACGACGACGTCCTGCGCGTCGAACTGGAAGTGTTCCGGCGCGAACACCGCGATCTTGACGCGGCGATAGAGGCCCTGGCCGACAAGGGCACCGCTGATCCGCTGTCCCTTCGGCGGCTGAAAAAGCAAAAGCTGTTGCTGAAGGACAAGATCGCCAACATTACCGACCGCCTGACCCCCGATATCATCGCCTGAGGGTGATCTGGGTCATTGCCTGCGCGCGGCATCTGGATATAGTGCGCTCTCTTTCAACGCGAGGGCTGGAAAATGGCCGAAATTCCTGTGGGCATCATTATGGGCAGCCAGTCGGACTGGCCAACGATGAAAGAGGCGGCGGATGTTCTGCGTGAATTGGACGTGGGGTTTGAAACCCGCATTGTGTCGGCGCATCGYACACCCGACCGGCTGTGGGATTATGGCCGCTCGGCGGTTGATCGCGGATTGCAGGTGATCATTGCCGGGGCCGGTGGTGCCGCCCATCTGCCGGGCATGATGGCCTCCAAAACCCGTGTCCCGGTGATCGGCGTACCGGTGCAGACACGGGCGCTGTCGGGTGTGGATTCGCTATATTCTATCGTTCAGATGCCCAAGGGGTTTCCGGTTGCCACTATGGCCATTGGTGCTGCGGGTGCGGCCAATGCCGGGTTGATGGCGGCGGGAATTCTGGCGCTTCATGACCCGGCCCTTGCCCAGCGGCTGGACGACTGGCGCGCCAGCCTGTCGGCATCAATCCCCGAGGAACCACAAGATGATTGACGTGCCTTTGCACCCCCTTGAACCCGGCGCGACCATCGGCATTCTTGGCGGCGGTCAGTTGGGGCGAATGTTGTCCGTTGCCGCCGCGCGTCTGGGGTTTCGCTGTCACATCTTCGAACCCGGAGCCAATCCACCCGCAGGCCATGTGGCAGAACAGGTCACGACCGCCAACTATGACGACGACGAGGCGCTACGGCGCTTTGCCAGCGACGTCGATGTAATCACATTCGAGTTCGAAAACATCCCAACTGCCGCCCTTGATATTTTGCAGGACCTGCGCCCCATCCGCCCCGGTCGCGAAGCCCTGCGCATCAGTCAGGACCGGCTGGTGGAAAAGAGCTTTCTCCAGGGTTTGGGCCTGAAAACCGCCCCCTTTGCGGATATCACCGACCTTGCGAGCCTGACCGGGGCGTTGGACCAGATCGGCACCCCGGCAATCGTGAAAACCCGCAGAATGGGGTATGATGGCAAAGGGCAGATCCGCATTGACCACGCTGATGAGGCCGCCAAAGCAATTGACGAACTGGCCGGCACCCCGGCAATCCTTGAAGGGTTCATTCAGTTCAGCCACGAAGTCTCGGTCATCGCCGCCCGCAGCGCCTCCGGAGACGTCGCCTGTTTCGATCCCGGCGAAAACGTCCACCGGAACGGGATTCTGCACACAACAACGGTGCCCGCCCGGCTTGGCCCCGCCCAGCGAACGGATGCCATCCTGTTAGCCGCCAATATCTTGAACGCGCTGGATTATGTGGGGGTTCTGGGTGTCGAACTTTTTGTCACGCCGAATGGGTTGATCGTCAACGAAATTGCCCCACGGGTGCACAATTCCGGCCATTGGACGCAACAGGGATGCGTGGTGGATCAGTTCGAACAACATATCCGCGCCGTGGCTGGCTGGCCACTTGGCGACGGTCAGAGATACGCGGATGTGGTGATGGAAAACCTGATCGGCGACGACGTTGAGCGGATCCCGGATCTGGCCAAAGACACTTCAACCGCTCTGCATCTTTATGGCAAGACCGACACCAAACCCGGCCGCAAGATGGGACATTTCAACCGGGTAACCCGACGTAGCTGACAGGCTCGGCACCCGCCACCCCAAAATTTTTAAAAAATTTTCCCAAGAAAATTGCTTCAATTTTCTTGTTTCCGCCCGGTATCCGCGTCGGTCCCCAGATCCGGCATCTGGCAAAATCCCTGCGGGGGGATATCCAACGCCGCATTGAATTTGCTCGACATGTTCTGAAAGGCGATAAGCCCGGTCAACTCAATGATCGCATCATCATCAAAATGCCCGCGCAACCCTTCCATCAAATCCTCGGTAACACGCCCGTCAGTATAGGTCACAGCCTCGGTATACTCCAACGCCACGCGCTCCTCCGGCGCAAACAGATCGCTGTCCCGCCAGTTGCGCAGGTCCAGAACTTTCTCTTCGCTGGCCCCGCGTTTTTGCAACGTGGCCCCATTGATATCAACGCAGAATTCGCAATGGTTGATCTGCGAAACCCGCACCGTCACCAATGACCGCATGACCCCATTCAAAGGCGACCCGTTCCGGTTCAGCGCGCCGTACAACATCGCAACCGTGGTGAATACCCAACCGGACCGCCCCCACAACAAACCCGGATCAAGAACCGCCCCATAGGTGTGTTTCTGTTTGGCAAAGAACAGGCGGATGAACCACGGGTAGCGATTCAGTGGTTTCGGCTGAACATACATGAAAAACCCTTCTTTTCAAGAATTTACGCGACATCCTTTGATAGCATAAATGAACGAAATCAGGCGGTATCAGCGTTCAATAAACCGCGATGCAGCGTTACCGTTCAGATAGCTGATCCGACCCGCTGCCAAGGTTGCGGCAACCCGGTGTGTTTCGCGATCCAGTATCACCAGATCAGCGCGCTTGCCCACCTCGAGCACGCCACGATCCTCAAGCCCCAGCACCCGCGCCGGGCCCTTCGACACCAGATGCCATGCCCCGGCAAAATCCGTAACACCCGTATCAGCCAGCATCAGCGCAGCCCGCCTGGGGCTGGGGTAGTGATAGTCCGAGGCCAAGGCATCGCAAAGCCCCATCGCAATCAATTCGCCCGCGCTGACATTGCGTTTGTGCGACCCGCCGCGCACCGCATTTGGTGCCCCCAGAACAATGGCGCCCCCATCGGCGCACGCGGCCTCAGCGGCCTCAACCGTTTCGGGAAATTCGGCGATGCTCACCCCGCGCGCATGCCAGTCACGGCGGGCTTGGGCCGTCTGATCATCGTGGCTGCCCATGCGCACACCCTGTTGGTGCAAGCCCCGGCACAATGCGTCCAAAGCGGCGGGAACCTCAGCCGATCGGGCATGCAGCGCCATCAGCATCTGGAAATGAACCTCGGGGTTGCGCCCTGCCTTTAACGCTTGCCCGGTCAGACGTGGTGGATGACGCCCCGCCGCCAGCCGGTCGTGCGGCAGGTGGTCATTGAACACCACATACGGCACGCCCCAATCGGCAATGCGCCGGGGCAAATCCGCGTATTCCTCTAACAAATGCGTCTCAAAGCGCAGTTGCGGGATCAGGTCGGTAACCACCCACCCGCGCACTTCCTTTATTGCGGCAAAAACCCGGGCCGCGTGTTCCGGACCACGGATGCCGCCTTCCCAGCTGAGAAATTGCGCCATTACGCCTGTGGTGATGCCATTGGCGGCCAGTTCCGCCTCGGTCGCAATCACCCCTTCCGCCATTTGGGTCATGGCACCACGCCGCGCGGCCAGATGCCGTTCAAACCCGTCGCCGTGGATGTCGACAATCCCCGGCAGCACCAGAAAGCCCGACAGATCCACCGGCCGCCCAACCTTGTGCGCGGTGATCAACCCGTCAGAAATGGACAGCCTCGCGCGGGTCAACCCGGTTTGCGGCAACAGAACCTCGGCCCCGATCAGATCAAGCGAAAGCGCGTTCATTGCGGCGGGCCTTGCGGACAGTCCTGATCCCGGCACACCTCTTTGATGGTGCCGAACACCGCATCAAGCCAGGAAATCTCTGCATCAAAGCGGCCAAATTCAAGGAAATAGATCGCCTCGGCAATGACCCTTGGATTGTTCATCATGAACGTGTGCGTGGTGGGGAGCACGAGGTGGTCACTCATCCCTTCGACCATGGTCGAGCGCACCGATACCTTGCCGTCATCCGGCCCCTCGATGATGCTGGAGAACACCGGGTTCAAAGAGCTGTCACCGGCAATCACCCCCAGCGGAAAATCCACCGGTGGCAATTGCCGGGGCAGGCTGTTGGGGCCGGTGCCCAGCTGCATGCCGGCGGGTCCGTTCAGCAGACCAAACGCCTCCCAGTCGCCCAAAGCGTCCACCAGCATGCTACCCTGATTGGGCGGTCCCAACATCACCACACGGCCCAAGCGCTGCGGCCGGTTGTCCTGCAACCAATAACGGATCAGGATGCCGCCCATAGAGTGCGAGATAAAGTTCACCTTTTCATTCCCGCACGCCGCCACGGCGCGGGGCAATGTCTGATCGGCCAGCGCTTCGATTGGCAGCGCGGTCGAGGGGTAGCCGGGGCGCACAACCGTGTAACCGCGCGATTTCAGGACTTCTTCCATGAGGACAAAAGACGTCTCGCTACGCGCAAGGCCGTGCAACAGCACCACGCATTCGGCGCGCGCCGTCACCGGGAACATCAACAGAAGGAATACAAACCATCTCATGCCGGGGGAAATAGGCAAAAAGCGCCAGACAATAAAGGGGGCAGGCCCGTTTCAGGCACCTCGCGGGCGCAGCAGCGACACAAACACCCCGCCTATCACCAAACCGGCGGCCAGAACAAACCGGATGCCGGGGGCTTCGCCCAGAAACGCCACGCCACCGGCCATGGCAATC
>NVQY01000143.1 GCA_002400675.1 Paracoccaceae bacterium
AGAGGGCTGCCGTTTCTCCGGGCGCTGCCCGCAAGAGCGCCCGGAATGCGCGGCCCATGCCCCGCCAGTTAAACAGATCGGCGACAACCGCAGCGCCGCCTGCCATGCTATCAATCAGGGGGAGGCCGGGACATGAGCAACGCTCTTTTGCAAGTCGAAAACGTCAGCCGCTTCTACCGCCTGCCGCGCCGGTCCCTGTTTCGCGCCCCGCCCATTCTGGCGGCGGTTCAAGACGCCAGTTTCACCCTTGAACGTGGCCGCACGCTGGGCATCGTCGGCGAATCCGGGTCTGGCAAATCAACACTGGCGCGGATGATCATGGCATTCGAGGCCCCGGACAAAGGCACAATCCTGTTTGAGGGCCACGACCTGAACGCCTTGGGCCGCGCCGAATTGCGCCAGTTGCGCCGCCGGTTTCAGATGGTGTTTCAGGATCCATTTGGCTCGCTTGATCCGCGCCGCCGCGTGGGCTGGTCGGTGGCCGAACCGCTGCGGGTGCTGCGCGACGGGCGCGACATTGCCGGCGCGGTGGCCGAGGTGCTGGCCGATGTCGGCCTGACGCGATCAGACGCCGACAAATACCCGCACGAGTTTTCCGGTGGCCAGCGCCAGCGCATCGCCATCGCGCGCGCCATCATCACCCGCCCCACGCTGTTGGTCGCGGACGAGGCGGTCTCGGCGTTGGACGTGTCGGTGCAAGCGCAAATCCTCAACCTGTTTCTGGACCTGCAAGACAAACTGGGCCTTGGCATCGTGTTCATCAGCCATGACATGGCGGTGGTGGCCAGCATCTGCGATCAGGTTCTGGTGATGCGTAAAGGCCGTATTCTGGAATCGGGTGCTGCGCATGATGTATTGAACACGCCTGCGCATCCCTATACCAAATCCTTGCTGAAAGCCGCAGGAACCTGACATGGCCCGTTTCATCCACCTTACCGACCTGCATGTATCGCATCCCGACAGCGGTGACGGCGGGCTGCACAGCGATACCCCGGCGGCGCTGCGGCGCGTGGTCGGGATCGTCAACGCGATGGACCCGGCCCCGGATTTTCTGGTCGCCAGCGGTGACCTGACCAATCGCGGCGACCGGCAAAGCTATCACTTGGTGCAACAGATTCTTGGCGATCTTGACGTCCCGGTGGTGCTGGCGCTGGGCAATCACGACACCCGCGCGGGGTTTCATAGCGTGTTCGGCGACGGCGCATCAGACCAGCCGCATTTTCACGCGACACAGCTTGGCGGGTTGCATGTGATTACCTTAGATACTGGCGTGCCGGGCCGGGTTGCGGGCGCGATCTGCGCGGCGCAGTTCGATTTTCTTGACCGGGTATTGCCCGCGCACCCGGACCTGCCCAAGCTGATTGTGATGCACCACCCGCCATGGCTGGACCCGAACGGATTGCCGTGGATCAGCCTCGATCAAAAAAGTACAAAACGGTTGGCGCTGGCGCTGAAGGGGTACAAAACGGTCGGAATCCTCAGCGGGCACATTCATATCAATCAGGTTAATCACTGGCACGGAGTTCCGGTGGTGATCTCAAACGGTCTGCATTCCACCGTCGATCTGCTAGAGCGCACGGACCTGCGAATTGTCGACGGCACTGGTTTTGGACTGTGCGTTTGGCGCGCCTCGGGGCTTAGTGTGTCATTTGTCCCGCTTAGTCCCACGCCAGCAGAATTCGGGCGGATCAATCAGGATCGCCTGAGAAAGTTCAGCTGAATGACCCTCGAACACCCCCCCATGCGCCCCGACCAACGGCACCTGCCAATCCCCGGAAGCTATAACATTCGCGACCTCGGCGGGTATCGCACAAAGGGCGGCGACGTCATCCGCTGGCGCCGGTTCCTGCGCGCCGATAGCCTGCACCGGCTGGATAATTCCGGGTTGGATCACCTGCTGGGCGAGGGGCTGACAACGGTGATCGACCTGCGAACCCGGGCCGAGGTCAACGACGCGCCGAACCCGTTTCGCGACACCAGCGCGGTGACCTTTCACAACCTGCCGCTTTTCGACGATCTGGCCCCGGCGGCACTGGGCCGGGCAGAGGTGCAATCAACCGATCCGCTGCTTGAATTTTACCTGACCGCCCTGCACTCCCGGCAAGGCGCGATCCGCGACATCCTTGGCGTGATGTCGCAAACCAACGACGGTGCCGTGATGTTCAACTGCACCGCCGGCAAGGACCGCACGGGCATCGTCGCGGCCCTTTTGCTTGGTATCGCCGGTGTCTCACGCGCCGACATCGTTGCCGATTATGTGCTGACCGCAGACCTCATCCCCGAGCTGGTCGCAGAGTTCCTTGACCTGTCGCGCCAACGCGGTGGCGACGTGGAATCTTACGCGCGCATGTTGCGCAGCCCGGCGTCCACCATGTCGGCGGCCCTCGACAGTATCGAGTCAGAGTTTGGCGACATTCGTGGCTATCTCGCGGCCTCAGGCGTGAACGCCGACCAGATATCGGCGCTGGAAACACGGTTGATCCGGTGATGGAAACCCGCGCAACCTAAGCCCAGGCCTCCCCGCAAGCCATTGATCAGATAGAGAGTTTATGCGAGGTGCGGCCCGGAAGGCCGGTCTTGCGATGGTGAAAATCCGCCTCCCACGCGCGGCTGGAGACTTCTTTTTCTATCAGGCCCAGAACCAAGTCTTTCATGGCTTCAAACCGTCGATTTGACGGATAATCCCGCCGGTAGCCCAGAAACAGATTGCGCGACAGGCTTGGCCGGATAACCTGACGGGAATGCAGCAAACCGGCCTGTAATTGTTCGCGCACAAATACCTGCGGGGCAATCGTGCAGCCCAGACCGGCCAACATGCCATTGATAATACCGCTGACAGAGTTCAGTTGCAGCGGCGCGTTTGCCTCTAGCCGGTTCAGCAGTCCGGGCCGGTCGATCAGCGCCCGCGACGAGGCCCCGTGGCGCAGCAACAGCACGGGAAGGCGGGCGAGGTCTTCAAAGGAAATCGGGTCCCTTGAGGTCGAAATCACCGAAGGGCGACCAACGCAAAGGATCTCTTCCTCTAGCACCGGCTCCAACGTAACGCGCGGGTCCTTGCGCGGGTTGTAAAACAGCGCCAGATCCACTTCGGACGAAATCAACCCGGCATGGGTGGTTCCGGAAAGGCCTTCGACAATCGACAGGCGCACCTTGGGGAAATCCGTCAGGATCGCCTGCATCAACGGCACGCCGATGCCCTTCATCACCGAATAGGGCAGCCCCACGGCGAACTCTCCGGCGATCTCCTCAGAAGCACCCAGCATGTCCATTTCGGCGCGGCTGATCGCCGCCAGAATAAGTTTGGCGTGATCGTACAGCTTATGACCGGCCGCCGTAGGTTCCATCCCGCGGGGTTTGCGGATGAACAACGGCGTGCCCATTTCCGATTCGAGATTGGCGATGTGGTGACTGATCGCCGATTGCGCCACCGCCAGATGGCTGGCCGCGTGGGACAGGTTGGCGTGATCAAACACCGCGACGAAATAGGTGAGTTGTCGGATATCCATATCTCAAGCATTCTAGCAACCAGAACGTAATAATCAAAACATTATATTTCACAGAACACGATAGAGCCACTACGCTGCCCACAACCCAACCATTTGCACATGCAGGTAAGATGACCCGACAGTTACCCCTGAGCGACATTCGCGTCATCGAGATGAGCCATATGATCATGGGACCGTCCTGCGGTATGATCCTGGCCCAGCTTGGGGCCGAGGTGATCAAGGTCGAACCCCCCAAGGGCGACAAAACCCGCGATCTGGCGGGCATGGGCACCGCGTTCTTTCCGCTGTTCAACCGGGGCAAGCGCAGCGTAGTTCTTGAGTTGGACACAGATCAGGGGCGCGCCGATTTCGACGCCCTTGTGGCTAGTGCCGATGTTTTCATTGAGAATTTTCGCGATGGTCAGCTTGCCAAACAGGGCATCGCCCCAGAAGACTTGCGGCGCAAATATCCCGATCTGATCATTGCCGGCCACAAGGGATTCCTGTCCGGCCCCTATGAACACCGTCCGGCGCTGGACGAGGTGGTACAGATGATGAGCGGGCTGGCAATGATGACCGGATCGCTGGAAAAACCCATGCGGGTGGGGTCTTCGGCCAACGATATCATGGGCGGCATGTTTGGGGTGATCGGCATTCTGGCCGCCCTGTTAGAGAGGCAGCGCACGGGAAAAGGCACCGACATCCGGGTTGGTCTGTTTGAAAACTGCCTGTTCATGGTGGCGCAGCATATGGTGCAATATGATCTGACTGGGGTGCCGTCGGTGCCAATGCCGGACCGGGTTCACGCCTGGCCGATCTACGATATCTTCAAAACCCGCGACGGCGAACAGATATTCATCGCCGTGGTCACGGACGGCCACTGGCGCGCCTTCTGTCAGGCGTATGATCTGCCGGATTTTCTGACCAACCCGGATTTGCAAACCGCCACCGCGCGGATTGAGGCGCGCCACTGGACCGTGCCGCATGTCGCCAAACGGATCGTCCTGCATGATCTGGCGGCGTTGGAAAGCACGCTGGATCGGCTTAATATTCCGTTCGCACGCATCAACCGCCCCGAGGACATGTTCAACGACCCCCATGTTCTGCGCCCCGGCGGGCTGGTAAGTTCCACCAATGTCACCGGCGAAACTTTTCGCGCCCCGGCGTTGCCGCTGGAAATTGATGGGTTGGGTCTGGGCGAAGGGCTGAAGGTGCCGCGATTGGGCGAGGACACAGCCGAGGTTCTGGCCGCACTTGRACCGGGCAGGGGGGGCGACAATGGCTGATATTGGCGATATTTACCCACCGAACCGGGTTTCCCTGCGCGAAGTTGGCCTGCGCGATGGCTTGCAGATGGTGGCGCGTTACCCCGACACCAAAGGCAAGATCGCGTGGATCGAACAGGAATATGCCGCCGGTATCCGCCATTTTGAGATTGGGTCGTTCCTGCCCAAATCCCGCTACCCTGAGTTTGCCGACATCGGCGCATTGATCGACGCGGTTGCGTCGCTTTCCGGGGCCAGCAGCACCGGGCTTACGCCGAACAAAAAGGGTGCCGAGAACGGGTTTACCAGCGGGATTACGGAAATTCACTGTGTGGTATCGGCGTCCGAGGCGCATAATCAGGCYAACCTGCGGCGCTCACAGGTAGACACATTGCGCGAGATCGGCGAAATTTGCGCCTTGCGCGATCAACTTGAAAACGCGCCGTTTGTTGGTGTTGGCATCGCCATGAGCTTTGGCTGCTCGATCGCCGGACAGGTTGACCCTGCGCAGGTGCTGACCCTTGCCGGGCAATGTTTCGACATGGGGGCCGATATGGTCTCAATCGCCGAC
>NVQY01000144.1 GCA_002400675.1 Paracoccaceae bacterium
TGACAATGTGGCAATGTCGGCGTCGTCGGGCGGGCAGCGCAGCGCCTCCATCGACACGTCGATCTGGCTGTCGAGATCCCACAGGTTGGCGGCGTCGATCTGGTCCTGCAAATCGGCCATCTCGTCGGCGGTTTCATCGGAATAGTTCATCGCCAACTCGTTGTAGCGGTCCAGAATGTCCTTCTTGTCCTTGACCCCCAGCATCACGTTTTCACGCACGCTTAGGGTTTCATCCAGCTTGGGTTCCTGCGGCAGATAGCCGACTTTGGCCCCCTCGGCGGCCCACGCCTCGCCGGTGAATTCGGTGTCCAGCCCGGCCATGATCTTCATCAGGGTGGATTTACCCGACCCGTTGACCCCGACCACGCCGATCTTGACGCCGGGAAGAAAACTGAGGTGGATGTTTTCGAAACACTTCTTGCCACCGGGATAGGTCTTTGAGACCCCTTGCATGTGATAGACATATTGATAGGCGGCCATGTGGGTGCTCCGGAGGTTGCGTGTCAGGAGGCTAATACCCAAGGGCACAGAGCAGGGCAATGGGCTGCGTTGGGGCGCGCGCCTTAGTCGCTAATGGTAAACCTGTCCAGGCATTCAAAAACAACCTTGGAAATATGGGCTTTGGGGGTGCCGAGACCAGAGCGCATCATCACCCGCTTCACCAGTTCCAGAGATGCTTTTTCGGGTTGGTCAGCAAGGTAAATATGGACTGCATGCCAAAGGTAGGGTTCGAAACCGCCATCCGCATCATCCGGGGTCCCGATCCCGAGGAAGGAAAACACATCCTTCTGACTGGCGCTTGCGGCCCGGTATTTCAGGTAGAGGGGCTGATCCAGCACCTCAAGGAATATCCCGGTCAGAACTGTGAGTTTCAGGGGCCAATAGGAGTCTCCAAAATCATTCGGAAGAAGAACCACCCGAGTCAGCACTCGCTGAACATCGCGTATCGTTGCCTTGGCCGAGATATTCGGGAGGGTAAGGAACCCTTGCAATTCGTTGACGGTATTCTGGTCAATTTCCATGCTGGCGACCACCGTTTCCAGATACTTAGTCAATTCTTTGATATTGCCACCCGAGGCATTGCCATCCATGGAAAGGACCATTGTCAGGGTGATGAATTTTTGCAGGTACTTGCGGGCGTCCGTCCTGTCGCCATACCGCGCACGTACGCTGTTTTCGAGTTCATCCAGATTTACGCCCAGTACGAAATGCACCCCATCCACGTTGAAAAAGTGTTTGATGATTTCCAGCAATGAAAGCGCATAATCGGGGCGGCATCGGTCCAGTTCGTCAACGACGACGATGAGTTTCCTTGTCGGTTTCCTGTCACCATCCGGCGCGGTCAACTCAACCAAGGCATCCCGGAATGTCTCCATGGCCGCGCGTTTGCCTTCCTCTTTCTTCCAGAAGTCGGCCACGGCCCCTTGGAGTTCATCGCCAATCGTATCGGTTGCAGCATCAATTATGTCGCCAGCGTTTGTCACTATTCCGGCAGTCCCCACGGAAACACCGACGCGAAGAATCGCCCTTGCCAGTGCGGGTGCAGCCTGCCGTGCTTTGCGCCATGCTGATTTGGCTGGTGTGTCTTCGCTTTCTTCCAAGCGTTCCGCGATAACGCCTGTGAGGGCAATAATAGGGTCGTCCAAAAAATCATGCACGAAGGCGTCAAAGTAGATTGTTTGGGCGGTATTGCCTTCACGTTTTAAATGCTCACCCACCCAGCATTTCAGGAAGAAGGATTTGCCACAGCCCCATGCCCCGTCCAGAGCAATGACCAAGGGGTCTTGGACTTTCTCAACCAGTTCGGAAAGAGTCGCGCCAGTCTTTTTTCGTCCCAGTTTATCATGGCCATCAAACCCGTCTTTATAGAGTTCAATCGGTGGCTCGGGTAACATCAAACGCATTATGGGCTCCTAATCGAACGAACGCTAAGGTAAGGCATAACAGATGATAGCTGGATTTCCATATGCCGTCGCAGGCCAGACCATCGGCCTGTTTGGTGGGTCGTTCGACCCTCCGCATGCGGGCCATGTGCACATCACCCGCGAGGCGTTGAAGCGCTTTGGGCTGGATCGGGTGTGGTGGCTGGTGTCGCCGGCCAATCCGCTCAAATCGCGGGGGCCGGCACCGCTGGATCAGCGGTTTCAGGCCGCGCGCGCCATCATGCAACACCCACGGGTAAACGTGACCGACATTGAAACAAGGCTTGGCACAAGCGCCACCGCCGACACGCTGGCCAGCCTTCGGGCGATTTATCCCGGTGTGCGGTTCGTGTGGCTGATGGGCGCGGATAATCTGGCGCAGTTGCATTTGTGGAAAGACTGGCGACAGATCATGGACAGTGTTCCGGTGGGGGTTCTGGCGCGCCCCGGTCAGCGCATATCGGCGCGCATGTCGCCGGCGGCGCGGATATACGCGCGGCATCGGATTTCAGGGCTGAACAGTCATTTGCTGGCCCACGCCGCACCGCCTGCGTGGTGTTTTGTCAACGTCCCGATGAGCGATCTTTCCTCTACTGCGATCCGCAACGGGCACCCGCAGGGCTGAAATCGGGCTGAGCCTAACCCTGTTGCGTTACCCAGACGCCGATCCCCATCAGGGCGATGCCGCCCGCGCGGGTCAGGTTCAGCGGAGTGATCTGCGCCCCGAACAGGCCGTAATGATCAATCGCCGCGGTGCTGATCAACTGACCGATCAACACAAAGAACACCGCGTTGCCAACCCCGAACGAAGGCGCGATATAGGTGATCGACAGCACATAGAACGCCACCAGCACCCCGCCAAGAAACAGATGCTTTGGCGCGTCGACTGCGCGCGCCAGCGCCTGCGGGCCGGTCACGAGCGTAACAATCGCCGTAATCAGCAGCGCCACGGTAAACAGGATCGCCGCCGCCGCCGCCGGCGAGCCCATAAACCGCCCCAAAGCGGCATTCAGGGCGGCAAGTGTCGGGATGCCAATCCCGGCGGCCAGCATGATCAGCGCATATTGGGTCATATCGGGTCCATTTCTTTGTCAAATTCAATGCCCCGGTCACGGTCCTGATCAAGGTCCCGGTCAAGGTCCTGATCACTGTCCTGAGCGTTGATCTGGATCATTGCGACTTCACCGGCGATGCACAAGTCTAAGAACGCCCGCGACATGAAAAGGACCCGGCCTATGCGTCTGAAATCGACCACATTTGTATCTGTCCTTGCCGTCACAGCACTTGCGGCCTGCAATGCGGTCGGGCCATTGGATACCGCAGAGTCCGGTGCCGTGCTGTTCCGACAGAACTGTGTGATTTGCCACGGGGTCAGCGGGGCGGGGGACGGCCCCGAGGCCGATGCGCTGCCGGTGGCTCCGGCCAATCTGCGCGCCTTGGCAGCGGCGAACGACGGCGTGTTCCCGGCCGAGGCGGTGATGGCGACGATCTATGGCTATCGCGGCAAGGATTACGCGGGATTGATGCCGGAATTCGGCCCGGTGCTGGACAGTCCCAGCGTGATCTGGATCGCGTCGGACGGGCGGGAAATCCCGACGCCCTCTGCATTGGTGGCCCTGACCGGGTATCTGGAAACCATTCAGGACCCCTGAGCGTGCATACCACGAAAATGCGGCCCGCCCCCAAAAGGCCGGGCCGTTATCGCTTAGGGAATGGTCGGCGACATGATGTTCATCGCCTGAATGCCAAGACCCGGACTGGCCCCCGGCAACGCACGCTGGAACAGGTCTTCCATTGTGCCGTCCTCGAACATATCCGAGATCGCGCTGTCAACCAGCAGGCGGAAATCGGCATCGCCGCGCGCCATGGCCAGCCCCTGCTTTTCGATCGTCAGGATGCTGCCGGAAACCTTGAACATGTCTTTGGCCTGTTCGGAAAACGCCAGATAAAACAGGATCGACTGATCGGCGAAATAGGCGTCGATCTCGTTACGCTGCATCGCGGCCAAGCCGGCCTTGTGGTCGTCGAACTTGAACACATCGGCGGTGACACCTGCGGCCTCCATGGTGTTTTCCAGCGCCTCCAGCGTGGTGGTGCCCAGACGCACGCCGACCCGCTTGCCAACCAGATCCTTCAGATCGTCCGACGCCCCCTTGGGCAACAAAACCGCCGTGCCGTCCACATAGACAGGCACCGAGAAATCCACCAATTCGCGCCGGCTTTGGGTGATCGTGGCGGCGCCGCATAGCAGGTCAATCTCGCCGTTGGCGACCAATTCGAACCGGTTGGTGGTGTCAACCGGGATGAATGTGGCGGCCAGATCGGTCATTTCCAGCTTGTTGGCGATGGCTTGCGCGACACCGGCGCACACCAGCGGAGAATAGCCCGCAGGCGCCCCGTCAACATCCATGAACGACAAGGGGGCGGCATCGGTGCGAAACCCCAGCTTCAACTCGCCGGTCTGCTTGATCCGCTCAAGCGTCTGGGCCGTGGCCGGCACAGCCAGCGCCAGCGAGGCCAGCAATGAAAGGGCAAAAATTCGCATTCGTTATCCATCCTTGTTAAGAGTTCGCCGGCTACCTACCCCTTGCGACCCCAAGTGCCAAGGGCGGCGCGATCAGGTGCAGATGCCTTTGGTTTGCGCCCCCTTCCACGGTAGATAGACATTCCATTCCCGCTTGCCATCTGCGGGCAGATCGGACACCGCAAACGCGCCCTTTAGCATGGAATGCAACCGCTCGGTACGCGGGGCCGCGGGGTCAAGCGCGCGGCAACAGATGTATTCCTCGACGATGGCCCCTTGTTGCTCATAGCCGTAATCAAGGAAATTCGGGGCGTCCGCCAGATTGAACAGGTAAGGGTCGTCGCTGCTGATCTGTTCGGCGGCGGCGCGCAGGGGGTGATACCCGGTTTGCTTGCGGTTCTGCCATTGCCAGACATGGGTCAGTTCGTGCGAAAACAGCATGGCCTCGACCAGATACAGCCGCTCGGGGAAGGCCGGCAGATAATCTTGCGTGTACCAGTCCTTTGAGAACAGCACCTTGTTGAAAAGCGTCATCGCCGCCGGAGTCACGGTGACCAGTTCTTCCTTGCCGGGGGGCAGGATGCGTTCGCGGCAACTGACACGCGGGCGGGCCTTGCGCCGGTAGGTGACGCTGGACAGGGGCGCGCCTTTGACCAGCCGCACCCGGCTTTGGTCTAGGTGCGGGCCATGTATAACGCTGGCAAACGCCATTTC
>NVQY01000145.1 GCA_002400675.1 Paracoccaceae bacterium
CCGCCGCTATCATCGAAACTCTGTCCAATCCAATCCCGAAACCGGTGTACGATTTCGGCAGACCCGCGAGGTCATCCAAAAGCTTCTCGTTGACCGAGTTGAGCTCGATTCCGAGTTGCCGCCTCAACGCCATGTTTGACACGTATCGGTCGCGCCAATCGCGCAAGTCGGGCTGTTGATTGGCGACAGAGCCAAGCTCAATGCCATTCCAGAAAAGCTCGAAGCGCTCAACAAAGTCAGGATAATTTGGATGTCGTGCAGCTGGGCCGCCTACAAAGTGTGGGAAACAACCAATAAAGACTGCCCCATCAAAACGAGCGGCAACGGTCTCCACCACGTGGTCAACCGCATCGGTAAGCGAACTGCCTCGCGGCAAGGGATTGCCTAAAGTCGCTGATATCCGAGAAAGGCCAACATTATCCAACAGAGATTCTGATTGCTCGCCCAGCTCACCCTCAACCCATTCGCAAAGATTGATCCTGGGATACGTGGCTTGCGCTGCCAGTGGGTGTTCGGGCGCGGCAATAGAGTTCGACACAGCTTGCGCGACTTCTCGACAAACACGCTCCATAGCGGCGCAGGTTTCGTCCAAATGCTGCGTCGTATAAAGGGCCTCTACGGAGTCGAATTCAAATAGATGGGTTTGGTCCTCCCGCTCCTCAGTTCGGAAATTGTTTGATATTTCGTAAACAGCGGGAACTCCCAGCGCGACCAGCCTTGTCAAAGCTTCTTCAGGCGCGATTCTCAGGCAATACGTGTCGTCATTGGTTGGATTTTTCGCGAGAAATTGATGAACAGGCGCAAGGTCATGTGCCGGGTTCAAAACAGGCGTTCTGACTTCATAAGCTCCAGATTCATCCAGCACTATCCGTGCGGCCCTAAGGGCACTCGACTGGATTTTCGCCACCGTCAAGGCTGATTGATTGCTGTTATCCATTTCGCGCCTCCGTACTCATGACCAYATTGGTATGTTCTCGCGCCCTCTTCACCGTTGCTTTCGACGTCCAAGGTGTTTGGCTTTCGTAGTAATCGAAAGACGACCACCCTTCGAGATTTGTCGGCGGGCGAAAGCCATTTCTCAGCGCTGCCTCGTAGAGAGGTGTGCCAGGGTAAGGTGCAAATAAGTGAACCCGCGTTTCAGGTTGAGGCTGAAGTTGACGCAATCTCGCCAGAAAACTGTAGGTTTCTTCCACCTCTTCATCGGTTTCTCCGGGAAATCCTACAATGAACGTGTACGAACCCATGATGCCGCAATTCGCAATTTCTTCGGCAACGGATAGGGCTTCAGCCTTGGTGATCTCTTTTTGTACGATCTCGTTGAGGACGCGGTCGGACCCGGATTCGATGCCCATTAACAGCCTAGTGCATCCACTCGCTGCCGCAGCA
Source organism: Paracoccaceae bacterium (assembly GCA_002400675.1). Classification (GTDB taxonomy): domain Bacteria; phylum Pseudomonadota; class Alphaproteobacteria; order Rhodobacterales; family Rhodobacteraceae; genus NVQY01. The sequence goes on from NVQY01000145.1 coordinate 1,387, forward strand.
GTCAAAAGATTTGGAGCCCGGTCACGTGCTCTTAAAATGTCCTTCGGATTGATCGATGCAGCCCAATTGATCTCCAGGTCACGTTCAATCAAACCGGTGCAAAATTCTTGTGACCTATTTAGATTGATGAACCAATCCGCGTCGTAGAATTTGATGCCGTTCACACCAAAACGCTTTGCCATACCAGAAATGTCCTCTAGGAGAGAGGCCGCGGATTGTGAACTCCACTTCCGCTTGTATGTCAATTCGTAGCAAAACCTGCATTTATAGACGCATCCTTGAGAGGAAACGTAGTTCAAAGTTCTCGACGCAACTGTTGGATCGTTCCGAACGTATTTTTCGACGTCGATCAGTTGCCAAGGATATTTCCCAAGATCGCGCGACCTCGGATTGTTTAGTTCGCCCCGTACAATTTGACCGCTCTTCGATCGCACTAGCCCAGGCACATTTGATTGATCGATACGGCCCAAAAGAAATTCGACGAATTTTGGCGCTGACGTTTGACCGGGGCCAGTTAGCGCATAATCTACGAGGGTGTGACGCGCTGTTTGTTCCGGCAGCACATTAACGTGCGGACCACCAACCACAATTGGTGCGTCCACGATTCGACGCACGGACTCCATCATGCGAAGCCCGTGACCAATTTGACCACCACCGGTCATTAGACTGAACCCTACGAACAGAAGCCTCTCCGATGCCGATTGCAGCAGCGCTTCCCATTCGCCTCGACTACTTTGATTGCCGTCAAAAACTATTACTTCAAGGCCGGTCTCATCGATGATTGCTTTAGCAACGGTGAGCACCGAAAACGGCATCCAGTAGTAGACATAGTCCTTCTCGTGGTCGATTTTCGGATAAGCAAGGATCACTAGGCTCTTACGCATTTTTCAACCCTCCCACGCTGTATGTGGCCGACTCCGCAAACACGGCGGTCTCGTATGTGCTCAACGCGAGATCAATGCGTTCTGCGATGGCCTCGCTGTCCCCCCGTACGTCATCAAGGCGGACGACAGCTTCGGAATTCAGCAGGCAGCATTGTAGGTTTCCGTCAGGACCTAGGCGCAGCGCCATTAACGCGTCATGACAGGGAAAATGCGAGCAATTGGCACAGATGTCACCGTACCAAGCGCCAGCATGGCTGTCCTTCAGAACAACGCGCATCCCACTTGGGAGGCGATACACCTCCATCGGATGTCCGAGATCACCCTGCGTGCCGATTTCACAGCCATCAGAACAGTCGGCTAACCAAGCACGGAGCATGGACATATCGCCGTAGAGCCATTGAAGGGTCCCGCCTGGCACAATCTTTGCCAAGCGCTTTGAAAACGAAGGCATTCCCTGATCCATGTCTACGATCACGTCTAGGAACTTAAGAGTTGATACCCCCAAGTTTTCGCAGTGGCGAATTATCTGAACAAACTCGCTGTCATTTATCCCTTGCATAAATACCGTGTTGATCTTGACTGGGATACCTGTTTGTACAAACACACGAATTGCCTGCTCCAATCGGTCAAGATCCGTCTGACCGGTGATCTTAGCGTATGTGACAGGGTCCACAGAATCTAAGCTGAAGTTTATCTGATCGAGCCCAGCGGCGATAAGCCCTGTGGCTTTCGTACCGATCGCTGGATGCCTGGAAATGACTTCGATGTGTTCAAACATCAACCCGTGCTTGAGTTCGTGAACAAGTTCCTCAAGCTGACCATATAAAGCGGGATCACCACCGGTGATTTTGGCGCTAGAAATGCCGCGTGCGCGAAGGTGAGAAGCAACAGGCAGCAAATCTTTGATGTTGAGCTCAGAAACCCCATGCGCGACCGTTTCTCCGGAAGGGCGGCAATAGAAGCAGGACCGTCCGCAACGCGAGTTGACGGCAATCCTGAATTGAGGTCGGCGTTGTTTGGAACGGATGTTCATCACAATTTCTCCTTTATCATGTCATCTGTCACTTGTCACTATTTATGGCGGGATTGGATGCCACCCCAGCCTGCACCCTCCTACATCCGCGCAAATGCACAATTATCGAAACTACACAGCCGAGTACGAACGCATATTGGCCCGTCACTACTCCGTACCACAGCCAACCTACTTGGGAAGTTACCCCAAGTACCCACCCTGAAAGCCTCCCGGAGGCCATCCAATGGATCGAAAGCAGTTGTGTTCCGATGAGGAGCCATGAGAGCAGCGACAGTATGTGATCTACCGTATTCATGAGTCTCATATGGCTTGTCATCAAATTGTTGTCAAGTGTCATGTCAGCTGACATTTCACCTTATACGCCACTCAATTGGAAATCGTATCCGTCCCGTCAGGTTTCGTTGACATTCAAATTGCAACTTCAAAGGGCTTGCCTTGGAATAGGGAGTGCCGACAACAATGCCCCGAATCGGACCCGTAAAACCTTTGTCTCTGTTCGCTCTGCATCGCATTTGCAGATCGATACATCTTGCCCTGCCAACATCAGAATGTTTCTGTTCGATCAGGATTGGCCTTGAGTGCAAAGCTCGAAAATTGGGCCGTCGACGTGACGAAATTCTCTAGGAGCAGAGGTTCGTTGAAGAGGTCACAATGTCTTAGCTATCTATGTGTCAGGGTTCCGCTGGTAGGCCTCTCTTGGCTGTCTGGCCGTTCCGAGAACTTCTGCGTTAATGGGCGTACTATTTTGAATGTCTAAGGCAGGCGACCCGAATAATGTTTAGATTTTTCTGCCACTGGTGCGTAGTATTTTAACCCTCTGGCTCGCGATTCCTGCCAAAAAGTTCGATCTGTGGTTCGATATGGATCACCAGATATTTCAAGCTCTAGCTACCGTCTTCATTACGTGGCTTCATCAAGCCCAGTACTTTTTTGAGGGGTGATTTATCGGCAGGGTCGATGTTAGTTCGATCTCTGTGTCGATGTGGTTCACCAGAGGGGACACCTTGGCCAGTTTGGGCCATCTGTACCCAAGAACACGGCTCAATGCAGGCATTTTTCACGATCACTGTTCGGTTCGAGAACGTGTTTTCGACGAATATACGTTTTTCCGCCGGTTTCAGCGATTCGTAAAGCCCTACAAGGTTTTTCATCAGTTCGATAAACTGCGCGTTGTTGGCTTCCATCTCGACTGGATCGGGCAGATTTCGCATTTCCTCGTTCAACGCCGACAGGCGCAGGGTCGCATCCCTCTTCTTGACCAGATAGGTCTCGTTGTCGAGCGTGCCGCCGATTAGAAGATCAGCCGCACGGCTCAATGCCTGCTCGACCGCGTCAATCCGAAGCTGAAGCGATTTCCGCATGTCGTCACTTGCAATAGTTGCCAACTGGTCATTCCAGCGATTTGCCAACTCAGACGCATCTTCTTCCGAAATTTCAAGCCGCCTTAGCGCCGAGCTGACATGACTGTCCAGGTCATCTTCTCGCACGGTTTTTGTCGCACAATCCCGACCTTGGCAGCGATAATACACTTGGCGTTTCTGGAGTTCCGGAGACATCGGACGACTACATAGACCGCAGCGGAAAAGCCCTTGGAACAAGTGATTGTGCCGAGTCACCTTCGGGCCACAGCGCCCGGATTTTATGTCCTGCACTCGGCGAAACAACGTGGCCGTTATGACCGGTTTATGAACCCCCTTGTACGTCTCACCAGTTCGCTTGATTTCGATGAGTCCGGTATAGAAGTGGACCTGTCACGGTTTCGTTCCGGTCTCTTTCGAGCAATGTTTGCTATAAAGGAGACAAGGAATGGCAATGAGATACACAGACGAGTTTCGGCG
>NVQY01000146.1 GCA_002400675.1 Paracoccaceae bacterium
CCCCCGCCCCCGCTTCTTCTGTTTAAAAGTATCCCCGCCGGAGGCTCCGCCCTCTGCCAAGAACGACAGCCTTTCGGCCCCTGCCCTACCCCCTGCCAGCAAGCAGCATATCGGCAATCTCCACAAACCCTTCGCCGCCTTTGCGCAGCGTCACAAACGCCGGATCGCTTTCCATCCGACCGGCAAATTCGCGCACATTCGCGACACCGCACGCATAAGGGAAAAACCCGAACATCGGCGCGTCATTGGGGCTGTCGCCACAAAACACGATCTTGTCTTTCTCAGCATCGATGTCCAACCCTAGCCGCTCAGACGCGAACCTACGACTCATGGTCAACTTGTCGTAATCCCCATACCAGCCGTTCACATGGATCGACGACACCTTTGCAACCGCCTGTTCCTCTTCGAATATCTGCTTGATCCGCTCAACCGCCTGCTCCTCCAGCGCCGGCACATCTTCGCAAAAATCAATCGCCAGATCAGCCTCGCGGTAAAGCTGATCGGCTGATACGGCACATCCGGGCACCTCATTCAGCACGCGCGAACGGATCACCGCCAGCCGGGTCCGGTTGTGGGAACGGGTGGCCTTATCGGCACTGAAAACCCGGATCATCTTCTTGATTTGCGGATCATAGGCAAAGTAGAACGCCCCGTTTTCTCCGACCACCCCCGCCACCGGCCAAAGCCGCGCGATCAAATCGCACCACCCCGCTGGCCTGCCGGTGATCGGCACCACGTGGATACCGGCCTGCGCCAAAGCCTCAAGCGCGCTGTAGGCGCAGGCGGGCAATCGCCCGTCGGTGGTCAACGTGTCGTCGATGTCGGTAAAAACACAGGTGACGGCTTTGGCAATCCCGGCGGGAAATTCGGCGATCGGCTTCATACTCGGGTCTTCCTTATCTGGTGTCGGCACGTGGCGAGCGTCGGGCGCTAGAACGGGTGCGGCCCGGTGCCGTCGGCTATCTCCACATAGGTGGATTTAAACCCGCCGTCCCAGTCATGCAGCATATATCCACCCGATTGTGTCATAAAGCCAACCGGCGCATCCGCGCGGTAATCAACCGGAAAGACGTTGGCGGTGGAGGGTGCCGAGATTGCCACGGACCCGCCAACCATACTGACATTCATGCAATGCAGATGGCCGCAGATCAGCCTGATTTCGACCTGCGCGCCTGCCAGTACTTCGGCAAGGGCGTCGGTGTTTTTCAAACCGATCCGATCCATGAAATGCACCCCGCATTGAAACGGCGGGTGGTGCATGGCAACAAGAACCGGCTTGCCGTTGCTATCCGCTATCGTCGAGGCCAGAAAGGCCAGCGATTGCGTGTCCAGAACGCCTCCGCCCTGACCGGGGATCAGGGTATCCAGCCCGACCAGATGGAAATCCGCAAATTCGCGGCTCCAGTTAAGGGGGCCGCTTTTGGGCATATAGCCCAGATCGTCAAAGGAACGCCGCATGTTCTCGCGGTGATCGTGGTTGCCGGGGATGACAAAATAGTCAAGGTTCAGGCGTTCAATCTCGGCGCGAAAATGCGCGTAACTGGCCGGGTCGCCATCCTCGGCCACATCACCCGTGACGATCACCGCATCAATGTCGCGATACTGTTCGAGGCTTTGTGCGATCGCGTCGATTGCGGCCATGAACCGGTGCGCGGTGGGGATTCTGCCGGACATTCTGGCGGGTGGGACAAGAACATGCGGGTCGGAAATCTGTAAAACTCGGGACATGATGAAATCTTATGTAATCGGCGTGACGGGGCAGACCGCCATGAACGCGGTCCGGGTGAAGTGCGCGGGAAGGCTTACTTGATACCGGCGCGCAGAAAGGCCTGCACGAACTGCCGCTGGAACACAAGAAACGCCAGCAACAACGGCGCGACCGACATGATCGTGGCGGCAGAGATGATTGAAATATCAACACCATTCTCAGGCGCGCCAAAAATCGACAGGCCAACCGTCAGCGGGCGGGTATCGGGCGAATTGGTGACGATCAGCGGCCACAGAAAGTTGTTCCAATGGGTCGAGACCGACACCAGCGCATAGGCCAGATAGGTGGGTTTCGCCAAAGGAACATAGACATTCAACAGAACGCCCAACCGGCTGCACCCTTCGATTCTGGCCGCTTCGTCCAGTTCGATTGGCACCGATTTGAACGCCTGACGCATCAGAAAGATGCCAAATGCCGACGCCATATACGGCATTCCGACGCCAACAATCGTATCAAACAGCCCCAACCGCGACACCATCGCATAGTTCTCGACGATCAGCACTTCGGGCAGGATGAACAGTTGCAGCAGCACCAGAATAAAGACAAAATCCTTGCCGGGAAACTGCACTTGGGCAAACGCATAGCCCGCCAGCGTGGTGACCACGAACTGACCAATCAGAACGATTGTCACCAGAATGAACGTGTTGCGAAAATATTTCAGCCACGGCGCGCCGTCCCATGCGGTGCGGAAATTATCCATGGTCCAGCTTGACATCAGGCGAAAATTCACCGCGTCCGAGGTGGAATGGAACGCGGCCCAGACCGCAAACAGCAACGGGGCGATCCAGATCACCGCCAGCAAATGCGCGCCGAACGTGTCGAGATGTCTGGTGAAATCCTTCATTGATAATGCGTCCTTTTGTCGATGAAGAAGAACTGGATCGTCGCGACAACCCCCAACACCAGCAGCACCAGCATGGTCAGCGCCGCCGCATGGGGCGCATCAAAGAACGCAAACGCCATTTCCCAGATGTAATAGAGGATCAGTTTTGACGCATCGTTCGGCCCGCCTTTGGTCAGGATGAACAGATGGTCAATCAGCTTGACCGAATTGATCATCGCATTGACCATGATGAACAGGGTCGTGGGCATCAAAAGCGGCAGCACAATGCGTCTGGTATAGGTCCACCGACCAGCGCCTTCGATATCCGAGGCCTCTCGCAAGTCCTGCGGAATGGTCTGAAGGGCGGCCAGATAGAAGATCATGAAAAACCCGGCCTCTTTCCAGATCGTCACGATGATGATCGCCCACAGCGCGGTTTCCGGCTGCCCCAGCCAGTTGATGGTCGGCAGGCCAAACAGTGACCCAATCTGGTCCAGCACCCCAAGGCCCGGCGTGTAAAAGAACAGCCACAGGTTGGCGGCGGCAATCATCGGCAGGACGGTCRGGGTGAAATAGGCGGTGCGCACGAACCCCTTGCCGGAAATCTTGGAATTGGCCCAAAGCGCCATGGACAGGGCGATGATGATGGACACCGGAACCGTCACGGTGGCGTACATCAGGTTGTTTTTGACCACGATCACAAAGGTTGGATCGGCAAACAGGTCCATGTAATTTTCGCTGCCGATAAACTCGGACGGGTGCCGGCGCGTGTTGCGCGAAAACAGGCTGGACCACAGGGTCGCAACCGATGGGTAGAAGGCGAACAACGACAACAGGACGGCTGCCGGGCTAAGCAATAGCCAGCCGTAAATCGCGGTACGTCGGCGTTCCAGTGCTGCGTGATTGCTCATTTTTCTACCTGTGGCTAAGGGAACGGATGCCCGGAAAACGCCGGGCATCCATCAGGTGTTATTGATACGGCTTAAGCAGACGAACAGCCTCTGCCTGCGCATCACCCAGCGCCTCTTTGGCGGTTTTGGTGCCGGTCAGGGCGGCCTGAATCGCGTTGTTCAGACCCTGACGAACCCGTGCGGTTTCAAAGGTCGAAAACTCGGCAACCGCATATTCCAGCTGATTTCTCGCGACCAGTGCGGGCGGGAATTCCTTGGTATATGCCTTAAGGGCCTCGGTTTCATACGCCGCCGGAGAAACCCCCATATAGCCCGTGGCGATCGACCATGTTGCGGCCTGTTCAGGCGAGGTCATGAACTTGATCAGCTTCAGAGCCGCCTGTTTTTCCGCGTCCGAAGAATTCTTGAACAGGTAGAAATTGCCGCCCCCCGTAGGCGACCCCAGACGCACGTTGCCCGGCAACATGGCCACGCCAAAATCAAACGAAGCGCCCTTTTTGACCGCGCTCAGGTTGCCGGTGGAATGCCACATCATCGCGGTCTGACCTTCAAGGAAAGCCTGACGCAGGGTGCCCCACTCAACCGTGCCTTCGGGCATGATGCCGTGTTCCTGCGAAAGCGACTGCCAGAATTCCAGCGTATCAACCACGGTTTCGTCGTCGAAATAGGTGGTCAGACCGTCGCCCGACATCACTTCCTTGCCGTTCTGGATCGCCAGCGCCTGAAACATCCAATAGGGATAGCCGGTGGACGGGATCATCAGCCCATAGGTGTCGTCATTGGTCAGCGCCTTGCCCATCTGAACAAGTTCATCCCAGGTGGTCGGGGCCTTTTCAGGGTCAAGACCGGCGGCGCGGAACAGATCCTTGTTGTAATAGGCAACAATCGTCGAACGCTGGAACGGCACGCCCCATGTCTTGCCTTCGATCTGCCCGTTGGCCATCAGCGCCGGGTAAAAGCTGCCCAGCCATGCCTTGTCGGCGTCAGAGGTGGCAAGATCGTCAAACGGCACGATCAGGTCCTGTTCGATCAGGTCGTAGGCATCAATCGAGAACATCACCGCCAGTTGCGCCGGTTCGCCCGAATTGATCGCCGACAGGGCGCGCACGCGGGTGTCGTCATAGTTGCCGGAATAGATCGCGTTGACCTTGATGTCGGGGTTGAGCGTCTCGAAATCGGCGACGATCCCGTCCACCACTTCGGTCAGCGATCCGCCAACCGCAATCGGGTAATACATGGTCAGTTCCGTTTGCGCAGCTACGGGCTGTGCAAAGGCAAGAACGCTGCTTAATGCAACACTCATAAGTCCCAGATTTTTCATCGTTTCCTCCTCATTGGATTTTGGTGGTTTTTCTTCTTGGTAATTTCGCGTGATCGGCGCGTCATTCAGCGGCCAGAGGTGCATTCACGCGGCCCCCGTCCTTGCCAAACAGATGCAAATCCTCGTCCGAGAATGTGATGTCCTGAACGCTGCCGACCGGAAGCCGCGCCATGCCGTCAAGTTTCAGCGTCAGCCCGGTGGCACCGTCGATGGTCAGGCC
>NVQY01000147.1 GCA_002400675.1 Paracoccaceae bacterium
ACCGGCGTCGAAGGCTATGTGGAAAGTGCCGCCATGGGCCTTTTGGCCGGGCGCATGGCGGCGGCTGAAATGGCCGGCCACACCCTGCCCGCCCCTTCGGCCAATACCGCGACCGGCGCGCTGATCACCCACATCACCGGCGGCGCAGATGCCAAGACGTTTCAGCCGATGAACGTCAATTTCGGCCTGTTTCCCCCGGTTGACGGGCTGAAAGGCGGGCGGCGCGGACGCAAAGACCGCTACAAGGCTTATACCGACCGCGCCAAACTGGATTGGAGCGACTGGTTAACGCAATCCCCTCTGGACGCGCTTTGACATTCCGGCCTAGGCTGCAACCATGAGCAAGGGATTTCTCGACAAAGCCTACGTCAAACAGGACGCACGCGAACTTTATGACGCCTGGGCCACAAGTTACGATGCAGAGGTCGGTGAAAACGGCTATGCCACACCGGGGCGCTGCGCCGCTGCCCTGCACGCAATCATGCCTGACCCAAGCCTGCCGCTGCTTGATTTCGGCTGCGGCACCGGCCTGTCGGGTCTGGCGCTGAAACTGGCCGGATTTACCACGATTGACGGGCTGGACCTGTCGCAGGACATGCTGAAACAGGCCGCCGCCAAAGACCTCTACCGCACCCTGTCGCAGATCGAAGCGGGCGATGCCCTGACCCACACCCCCGGCGACTACGCAGCCATCGCCGCCATCGGTGTCATCGGTGCCGGGGCCGCGCCAATCTCGGTATTCGACACCCTGATGGCCGGACTTGCCACCGGCGGCTATCTGGTATTCTCGTTCAACGACCACGCCCTGCAAGACCCGGACAACGAGGCCAAACTGCACGACTATACCGACTCCAAACAGGCGCGCCTCCTGTTTCAGGAACACGGCCCCCACCTGCCCGGTATCAACCTTAAGTCCAACGTCTACGTGCTTGAAAAGCTTTGATTTTCACCACCAGATTTGCCCCATCCCCAACCGGCCCCCTGCACCTTGGCCACGCCTATTCTGCGCTTGTCGCCCATGACATGGCGCGCGCCGCCAATGGCCGTTTCCTGCTGCGCATCGAGGACACCGACACCTCCCGCGCCCGCCCCCATTGGGAGGCTCAGATCTACGACGACCTGCACTGGCTCGGCCTGCAATGGGAGGTCCCGGTCCGGCGTCAGTCCGAACACCTGCAACACTACAACGACACGCTGATGACCCTCGCCAAACGCGACCTGATCTACCCATGCAGTTGCAAACGCAGCGACATCCGCGCCGCCCTGTCAGCCCCGCAAGAGGGCGTGCCGACAATCGGCCCCTACCCCGGAACCTGCCGAAACCGACCAATGTCCAGCCGCCAACCCGGCGACGCCCTGCGCCTTGATATGGCCCGCGCCCTGAAACAGCTGACACCCCCCCTGCCCACATTCACCGAAACCGGCCCATGCCACGCGGGCCAACACATACTGGACCCAAAAAGACTGCAACAAGACACCGGCGACGCGGTGCTGGGACGCAAGGAAATCGAAACCGTCTCCTATGTGCTGGCCGCAGTGATCGACGACGCGTCCCAGGGCGTCACCCACGTCATCCGCGGCGCAGACCTCTACCCCACCACATTCCTGCAAATCCTGCTGCAATCCTTGCTGGACCTGCCCACACCAACCTACCACCACCACCAGTTGATCCGCGACGATGCCGGCAAACGGCTGGCCAAACGCGACGACGCCCGCGCCATCGCCACCTACCACGCCGCAGGCACCACCCCGACACAACTACGCGCAATGGTCGGCCTATAACCCCCAACTTCTTCTTGTTATAAATACTCGCGCCGCAGGCCCATGGACCAAAGGGCCATTCACCGCTCAACCCCCATCACCTCAACCTCATCCCCGCCGCGCACAGCCCGATAAAAACAACTGCGCCGCCCGGTATGACAGGCCGGGCCGGTCTGGCGCACCACCACCAACAAACAATCCCGGTCACAATCCAGACGCAGATCCACCAACTCCTGAACATTGCCCGAGGTCTCGCCCTTGACCCAGAACGCCGCGCGCGAACGTGACCAATAGGTCACCCGCCCACTGGCCAACGTGCGCGCCACCGCTTCGGCATTCATCCACGCCATCATCAACACCTCGCCCGTGGCCTCGTCCTGGGCAATCGCCGGGATCAAACCGGCGTCATTATACTTCAGGGACGCCGGGTCAAACCGCGCCGTAACGGACATTTCATCGTTCATGGGGCAAAAACCTTTTGCATCGACAACCTGCCTGACTATGTATTGGCAAGCACCGCCAAGGAAAACCCCAAGAGGACGACCATGCCCGCCGACAACGACCTGATCAAACTCTACTCTGCCCGCATTCTGGCGCTGGCCGCCGACATCCCGCATCTGGACCGGCTGGATTCGCCCGACGCCAGCGTCAAACGCCGCTCTCCGCTGTGCGGCTCGACGGTGACGGTGGATGTGAACGTGACCGACGGGGTGATCACCGGGTTCGGACAAGACGTAAAGGCCTGCGCTTTGGGGCAGGCCTCGGCGGCGGTGGTCGCGGGGGCGGCCATTGGGGCGACCCGTGAACAGATCACCACTGCGCGCGATCAACTCAAGGCGATGCTGAAAAACGACGGCCCCGCCCCTGACGCGCCGTTTGACGGCCTCGAAGTGCTGATCCCCGCGCGCGAATTCAAAAACCGCCACGCGTCTATTCTGCTGGCAATCGAGGCCACCGCCGAAGCGATGGAACAAGCCGCGCAGGCCAACTGCGCCTGACACCCGGCGACAAAGCGGGCTTGATGCAAATTCAAGCCCGCCCCATAGTGCCCTGAAATCCCTTTTCAAAGGCGGGCATTGTGCAGGATCTGATTGAACGCTTTGTGACCTTGTGGGTTGTCATCGACCCGATTGGCACGATCCCGGTGTTTATCGCCGTCACGGCGGGCATGGATGCCGTCGCCCGACGCAAAACCGCACTACAGGCCGCTTTGGTCAGCGCCGGTGTGCTGCTGTTTTTCCTGGTTTTCGGGCAAATCCTGATCGAAGCGCTTGATATCGGCCTCAACTCGTTTCAGGTGGCAGGCGGGGTGGTGTTGTTCCTGTTCGCCCTGACCATGATCTTTGGCGAACCGAAATCCGAAACCGATCAACGCCAGCCGGAATCGCCTGCGGATTCCGACATCGAAAAACCCAGCCCCGGTATATTTCCGCTGGCGGTGCCCTCGCTTGCCTCGCCCGGCGCGATGCTGGCCATTGTCATGCTGACCGACAACAACAGTTTCGGCGCGGTTGAACAAAGCCTGACCGCCGTGGTCATGCTGGTGGTGATTGCCTTTGCCTTTGTGCTGATGTTGTTTGCCGAGCCGATCATCCGGGTCATCGGTCTGGCCGGCTCGGCGATTGTCAGCCGCGTCATGGGGATGATCCTGGCCTCGGTGGCGGCCAATGCGGTTCTGTCGGCGCTGTTGAACATCTTTCAGACCGGCCAGCTTTGACACCCACGGCAAATTTCCAATCCCCCGCGCCCATCGCATAAAAAAACCGCCGCACATCCATGTGGATGGCGGCGGCAAGGTATTGCAGGTCTTGTGTGGGGTCCGGCGGACGCGGGTCGGGGCGAAAGAGGCAGGCCCCGATATAGGCATGTTCGGGACAGAACACCGCGCACCGGCACAAGAATGCAGGCAGATTCGAATAAGTCCTTAAGGTCAGACAAGCCCCGGCAGATGCAGCACAACCACCAACATGACCGCCAGCGCCGCTACGCCGATTGCGTCCTGCAACAAGGTGGATTGCGCACGGTGAAAGCTGGTTACGATCTGGTGCATCATGGCGGTGGCTCCTCAGGGTCGGTTAATCATTTGTTGACCCTTTGTTCTCATTTTGGAAAGAACTTGTAAAGAACTTTATGGGAACATTTGTGAACTTTTTGCCAAATCCAGGATTTTCAATGCGTCAAGAGATCATCGCAGCCGCCGCAGTCCCGGCTTTAGCCAACAGAAATCAGCCGGATCGCCCGGTCCTGACGCATCAGCCACAACAACACCCGTGCCGCGCGCCCCCGGTCGCTTGAGAGGTCGGGATCTGCCGTCAATAACGCGCGCGCATCGCTTTGCGCCACCGCCATCAACGCGGCCTGACGTTCCAGATCGGCGATGCGAAACACCGGCAGGCCCGATTGTGCGGTGCCGATCAGATCACCCGCGCCGCGCATCGTCAGGTCAGTTTCGGCTATGACAAAGCCGTCCTCGGTCTCGCGCAACACTTCGAGCCGCTTGCGCCCGCCCTCGGTCAGGGGGGATTGATACAGCAACAAACAGGTCGATTGTGCCGAGCCTCGGCCCACGCGCCCGCGTAACTGATGTAACTGCGCCAGTCCGAAATTCTCGGCCCGCTCGATCACCATGATGGTGGCGTTGGGCACATCCACGCCGACTTCGATCACCGTAGTCGCCACCAGAACCGACGTTTCCCCGGCCTGAAATGCCGCCATCGCCGCGTCCTTGTCGGCGGCGGGCATTTGCCCGTGCACCATGCCAACCACGCCTTCGCCCAGCACTGCGCGCAGGTGTTTGAACCGCTGTTCGGCGGCGATCAGATCGACCACTTCGGATTCATCCACCAAAGGACAGACCCAGTAGCATTGCCGCCCCTCGCCAATCGCCCGGCGCAGGTGATCAACCACCTCGTCGATGCGTTCGGTGCTGACCACGGCGGTTTTGATCGGCAGACGTCCGGGCGGTTTTTCATCCAGCACCGACACATCCATATCGCCATATTGCGCCAACGCCAGCGACCGTGGGATCGGCGTTGCCGTCATCACCAGCACGTCCGCGCCAACGCCCTTTTCGGCTAGCTCCATGCGCTGGCGTACGCCAAACCGGTGCTGTTCATCGACCACCGCAAGGCGCAGGTCGCTGAATTTCACGTCCGCCTGAAACACCGCATGGGTGCCCACCAGAATCGAAATGTCGCCACGCGCCAATGCGGCCAGCTTGGCCTTACGCTCGCCCCCCTTGTCGCGCCCGGTCAGGATTTCCAGAA
>NVQY01000003.1 GCA_002400675.1 Paracoccaceae bacterium
TGTTGCCGGTACCGGCCCGGATGGTGGGCGTTTGCCCATCGCCGCCGGTGTGGGGTTCAAATCAAAACACTTTTCCGGCCTGACGGACGCCCCCGGCGCGGTTAAGTGGCTGGAAATACACGCAGAAAACTATATGGGCGATGGCGGGCGCCCCTTGGCGCAACTGCGGCACCTGCGCGAGGTTTTTGCCATTTCCGTGCATGGTGTCGGCCTGTCGATCGGCGGCGCGGACCCGTTGGACAAGGACCATCTGGCGCGGCTAAAATACCTGGTCGACTGGCTGGACCCGGCCAGTTTTTCCGAACATCTGGCGTGGTCCACCCATCAGGGGCATTTCCTGAACGACCTGTTGCCCCTGCCCTATACCAACGCGACGTTAACCCTTGTGTGCGATCATATTGATCAGGTTCAGACCTGCCTTGGCCGGCCGATGCTGCTTGAGAACCCCTCTAGCTATCTGGCGTTTGCCGCCAGCACTTGGGACGAGCCAGAATTTCTGCGCGAAATTGCCCGGCGCACAGGGTGCGGATTGCTGCTGGACGTGAACAATGTGTTCATCTCGGCCAGCAACCTTGGCTATTCGCCGCACGCCTATATCGACGCCTATCCGTTTGAAAAGGTGGGGGAAATTCATCTGGGCGGGCATGATATGGACCACGATGACCACGGCGCGCCGTTGCTGATCGACAATCACGGGGGCGTTGTCGCCGATCCGGTCTGGGCATTGCTTGAGTACACTCTGGCGGCGACAGGTCCAAAACCGGTGCTGATCGAATGGGATAACGATGTGCCCGACTGGTCGACCCTTGCCGCCGAGGCCGCGCGCGCGCAGTCCGCATTGGCGCAGGTCACCGCATGAAGCGGGCGCAAGAGACATTCATCCGCGCCCTGCTGGACCCGGTTCATCCCGTGCCCGAGGGGTTGGTGGACGGGGCCGCGCACGGTGCCGGGCGGCGGTTCGATGTGTACCGCAACAACGTCGCCACCTCTTTGGCCGAGGCGATTTGCGTTGGGTTTCCCGTGGTCACCCGCCTGATCGGGCAGCAAAACATGAACGTTCTGGCCGGGGCATTCTTGCGGGCGCACCCACCCGTTAACCCGATCCTGATGCGTTATGGCACTGATTTTCCACAGTTTTTGTCAAACACGCCGCAATTGGCACATCTGGGATACCTGCCGGACGTTGCCCGGTTAGAACTGGCCATTCGTCATTCCTACCACGCGGGCGACGCCGACCCGATCGCCCCGGAGCGGATGGGCGACATCCCCTCCGAGGCGTTATTGCAGGCAAGTATCCGCTTGGCCCCGGCAGTTCATCTGGTCAGGTCAGACTGGCCAATCCACGACATCTGGCAGTTCAACACCAACGACAACGCGGCCAAACCGCAACCCGGGGCGCAGGATGTCCTGATCACCCGGCCGGAATTCGACCCGCTTGTGTTGCTATTGCCAAACGGCGGGGGTGAATGGATTCAATCGCTTATGCAGGGCAATAATATCGGCACCGCCCTTGACGCGGCCTGTGCCAAGACGCCAGAATTTGATATGACGTCCCCGCTGACATTGTTGTTGCAGGGAGGTGCGATTATTTCGCTGGTTGAATGAGGATGGACCATGACCTTTGTTGTCACGCTTTACGACGCGGTATTTGGCCTGATTGAGCGCATCGGAGACTGGGTTTTGCCGCTGTTGGCGCGCTTTGTCATTGCCGCTACCTTGTTGTTTTATTACTGGAATTCCGGCCTGACCAAGATTGGCGACGGCCCGCTTGGGATATTCAACCCCTCGGCCGGGGCCTATATGCAGATTTTCCCCAGGCAGATGGAAGCGGTCAGTTATGACGCCTCGCAACTAAGCAGCCTTCACTGGCTGGTGGTGGTGTGCGGCACCTGGGCGGAGTTCCTGCTGCCGGCGCTGATTGTGCTGGGGTTGATGACGCGGGTTGCCGCGTTTGGGATGATCGGGTTCGTGGTCATGCAATCGTTGACGGATGTGTTTGGTCATGGGTTGACCGATGCCAGGACGCTGGGCGCGTGGTTTGACCGGTTTCCCGACAGTATCATCATGGATCAGCGGCTTTTCTGGGTGTTCACGCTGATCTATCTGGTGGTGCGCGGCGCAGGTGCGATTTCGCTGGATACATTGCTGCGCCGGGGACGGTCGCGGGGCTAGACTCCGAGGGCGGCGCGGGTGGTCGGGGTCCAGCCGAGCCACATCTCATCGCCGCGGACGATCAACGGCCTTTTCATCAGCGCGGGGTGGTCGCGCAGCAACTCAAGCGGCGCACGCGCACGGTCCACGGCGTCCAATCCGCGCCATGTGGTGGAGCGTGTGTTGAGCAGATCGTCGCCAAATTGCGCCAGCGCGCGGGTCATCACATCTTTGGGAACCTCTTGGGAACGGACATCAACAAAAGTCGCATCCGGCAGCAATTTCAAAGCCTTACGGCAAGTGTCGCAGGTTTTCAGCCCGTATAGATCCATCTGTCATTACCCTCTGGCAACGCAGCAGGTTGCCTTTTTCTTGATTTTTCGCAGGACCATGCGATCCTGTACTTGGGTGCATTCGTCGGGTGGCCTCAGGTTTACTGATTCCAAGCGACCCCTTGCACCGAATATAGCCCGGCAAAATGCCGGGTGAAGTGCAAGATAGAAGGAGACACGGGAGATGCCAACAGGCACCGTGAAGTGGTTTAATACAACCAAGGGTTTCGGGTTCATTGCACCCGATGATGGCGGCAAAGATGTGTTTGTGCATGTCTCTGCGATCGAGGCGTCCGGACTGACCGGGCTGGCGGACAATCAGAAGGTATCGTTCGAGCTTCAGGATGGGCGCGACGGGCGGCAGATGGCGGGCGACCTGAAGGTGCTTTGACGGCGGGGCGATCCCGCAGGGTGGGTGTGTTTGTGCGGTTTTGTACAACGCGTTGCGGGGTGTTTGGCCGTTTTGTACAAAACGGAATCGGCGTTTTTTGAGGGTTTGTTAACCGGATGGGACCGGGGCGCAGGAGTGTGTCGTCGGCATCCTGTGGCCCGGCTTGGGGCGTCGTTTTGGGGTGTGTGGTAAGATGGGTTAGAAACCCATCCTACGATTGGTTGACAAGCAGAGCGCATGCGTCAGCTTTGGGTAACCTCCTCAAACTCCCGCCACTCTCTTGCCGACATGCCCGAAGTCTCCTGCGTTACCGTTTCGCCCTTTAACATCCGGCGCATGCAATCGACCATTTGCGACGACATGGTGACGGCCCCCAGCCGGTAATCCGCGAACGCCTTGTAGGCGAACGGCACCCAATCGGCGGCGATGGCGCAGATCGCCTCGGCGTAGACGCGGATTTCGTATTGGGCGTGGGCGTCGGCGCGCAGGCGAAGGAAATGGAACAGGTTGTGCAGGTCAACCTTCCAATACCATTGCGTATAGATGTTGGCCGGCAGGTTCATCCGCGCCAGTTCGCGCGCCAGACCGGATTGGCCATCGGACGAGATCATCGCCTGATAATTGTCGTAACACCGATCCGAGTCGGCCTTGAGCAGGTCGAGCACCCGCGCGGCTTCTTCGCCCTGAAGAACTTCGCCGCGGCCCTGATTGTTGACCTCGGACTGGGCGTTCACATGTTCCGGCGCGGGGATGTAGAATTCACGGTCAAGGATCGAATAGCGGGCGGAATATTCGTTCACGTTGGCGGTGCGGTGGCGAATCCACTGGCGCGCGACGAATACCGGCAGTTTGACGTGCAGTTTCAATTCGCACATCTCGAACGGGGTCGAATGCCAGTGGCGCATGAGATAGCGGATCAGACCCTCGTCATTGGACACCGATTTGGTGCCTTTGCCATAGCTGACCCGCGCCGCCTGACAGATCGCCGCGTCGTCGCCCATATAGTCGACGACGCGCACAAACCCGTGGTCCAGAACGGCATGCGCCGTATACAGATGCTTTTCCATGCCCGGCGCGACGGCGCGCAACGTGGATTGAGGCGAGCTGCGTAATGTGTCGATCTCGGCCTGTTGGTCTGGCAGCAGGGGAGTAGACGGGGGCATAAGCGAATCCTTTCGGGGCAAAGTCAGATCAGAGCCTTACTATATATTGACGACGCCCCCCCGTGAACCGCAATATCGGGGTCACCCTTTGGACACGCACACCAATATTGCGACGTGCCTGCGTTGACTTTGAAGGGCAATACACAGATTCTTTCAACAAAACCTGACAAAAAACAAAGGTTGAGGCAGATGAGACGGTATTGGCTAGCGGTTGCTGCGGCAACGTTATTGTCGGCGTGTGGCGGTGGTAATCCGTGGCTTGACACTGGCAGTGGCGGTGGCGGCACGACACCAACGATTCCTGCGGCGCTGATTGGGGATCTGGAAAGCTTTACTTATGATCCGGTGGCCCAGACCCTTGTGGTGCGGGGTATCTCGCAGGACGCGTCGCCGGCGGCGGCGGTTTACACCCGAAAGGCGGCGCTGGATGTGCCGGGATACGAGGCCTATACGGCGCAAAGCAGCGCGACGACTCCGCATGCAACCGCCTATGTGCAAGAGCGTGACGGGGTGATCGCCGGTATTATCGTCACGGGCGGGCAATCGGGCAACTATTTTGGCGGCAGCAGCTATTACCGCGCCGGCGCGTACACGCCGCCGACCGGGACTGCGACAACCCAGATTGTTACCTACACTGGCACATATGTCGGGTTGCTGAACCTTGCCGGCGACGGTGGTGATCTGTTGCCGGTCGCCCCGGGCACGCCAAACAGCGAACGCCCGTTTCAGGCCGCAGAAGTCACCGGCAACGCGACGATCATCGCCGATTTCGCGGATAACGTGGTCAGTGGGGTGATCAATAACCGGGTGGTGGTGGATCAGCCGACAATCGACCTGTCCGCCCAGAACATTGAACTGGCCCCGACGGCAATTCTGACAGATGGAACCTTTGAGGGATCTGCCGAGCAGAGCAACGTGGCCAAGGGCACCTATGGCGGCATATTCGGCGGTGTGGATTCCTCGGCGGTGGGCGGCACCCTGTTTGTGGATAACCATATCGACGGGATCACCAATATTGAAGAATATGGTGTTTTTGTCCTCGGTAGATGAGGCGTTGCCGCGTGGCAAACCGATCTGTGACCCGTCCGGCCGGTAAAATGTTACGCGCGCTGGCGCTGGCGGTTTTGTTCAGTCCGGGGGGTGTTGTTGTGGCCCATGCCCAGACACAGGCCCAGACACGGCCCCCGGCCCAGTCCAGTGACAGAGGCGAAATCACCCTTGAGCAGGCGCGCCAACTGGCGATCTATGCCCTGCAAAACGGCGATCCGGGGCTGGCCATTCAGGTATCGAAGGGGCTGTTGCAGGCCGATCCGCGTGACCCGCTGGCCTATTTCGTGATTGCGCAGGCCCATGCCGGGTTGAACCAGCCAAACCTTGGGCGACGTGCGGCGGCGCGGGCCTATCGCTATACCAAAAACGACGGATCACGGTATCAGGCGGCGCAACTGGCTGCCAAAATGGCCTATCTCGAAGGGAAGCCGTCGCTGGCGCAGGTCTGGTTGCGGCGCACCGCGCAATTTGCGCCGGGCGAAACCGAGGAACGGGCGGTTGCGCGGGATTACCGGGCGCTGCGGGCGATCAACCCGATGTCATTCCGGCTGCGGCTGGATGCGCGCCCGTCCAACAACGTCAACAATGGGTCGGATACGGCCCTGAACATCATTGATGGTGTTCCCGATGGGGGCACGACTCCGGTGGCGGGGCGGGCTTTGTCGGGGGTGATTGGGTCGGTTGATCTGGCCGGCACTTATCGCCTGAGGGGCGACGAGGGCAGCAGTACGACGCTGGGCGGGCGGATTTATATTCAACGGGTTGCCCTGTCGAATGCGGCCCGGGATCTGTTGGCAAGCGTGCCGGGGCCGGTGCGGGTTGGCAATTCCAATTTCGCGTCCACCTACGGCGAAGTGTCGCTGCGCCATATTTTTGCGGTTGGGGAAGCCGATAAGGGCGGGACGGCGGTGGTTGAACTGGCGGTTGGGGAAAGCTGGTACGCGCAGGAACGCAGTTACCGGTTCACCCGATTGCAAGGCGAACGCAGGTGGCGAACGGGTCAGGGGCGCACGCAGATCACCTTGCTTGCGCAGGCCGAGGACCGCGCCAAAGCGCGCTATGGCGCCAATGATGCGCGCATTCTGGGGTTGGGAGCAAAGGTACGGCGCAAGCTGGACAGTGGCGATTCGGTTGGGGTTACCCTTGCTTTGCGCGATACGGATGCGGTTGACAACAATGGGACGCTCACGTCGGTTTCGATGCGGGCGAATTATTCCTTTGCCAGATCGGTGGGGCCGGCCAGGCTGAGCACGGGGCTGGTTTTGGGGTATTCCGATTATCCGGTCTATAATCTTACCTTTCCGCCGCGCCCGGTTCCGCGCACGGATAAATCCATCTACGCCGATGTCAGCCTGTTTTTTGACCGGTACGATTATGCCGGATTTGCGCCGTTGCTGCGGATCAGGGCGGGGAAGAAGTTTTCGAACTTCAGCCGGTTTGAATCACGCGAGTTGTCGGTGTCGCTGAGCGTTCAGTCGAAATTCTGACAGCACGGCGGGGTGGTGGGAGAAAATTCTGCGAATTTTCTGGACGCGGCGGTGGGCGAGGTTACTCTTGATGCGACACGCTATTAATCAGCAGGCCAGCCAGTGGCCGCAACGGAGGAACATCATGACCACGAAATATCTGCACACCATGGTTCGGGTAAAAGACCTTGAAAAGACCCAAGCGTTCTTTGCCCTTTTGGGACTGGAGGAAACCCGGCGGTATGACAATGACAAGGGGCGGTTTACGCTGGTTTTCATGGCCCCCCCCGGGCAAGAGGACTGTCCGGTCGAGCTGACTTATAACTGGGATGGCGACGAAGGGTTGCCGTCGGACAGCCGGCATTTCGGGCATCTCGCCTATGGGGTCAGCGACATTTACGCCACTTGTCAGCTGCTGATGGACAATGGCGTGACCATCAATCGCGCGCCTCGGGACGGGCATATGGCGTTTGTGCGCTCGCCGGACAATATCTCGGTCGAGTTGCTGCAAATCGGCGATGCGCTTGAGCCGGCAGAGCCTTGGATCAGCATGAAACCGGTTGGCCATTGGTAAGACTGACCACCTTTGCCGCAGCGCTGGCGGTGCTGATGGGCGGCCCTGCGGGCGCGTGTCGGCTGGCGCTGGCGCTGGCGATTGATGTGTCGTCGTCGGTTGATGCGCGCGAAGATGCGTTGCAGCGCGGTGGGTTGGCCGCAGCCCTGATCGCGCCAGAGGTCGAGGCGGCGTTCTTTGGGGCCGATCAGCCGGTTGCGCTGGCGGTCTATGAATGGAGCGGGCGGACCAATCAGACGCTGATTCTGGGGTGGTCGGTGATCAACACCCGCGAAGATCTATTGCGGGTGGCCGGTGTGATTGGCCGGTCGAGGCGGGGGCATGACGATTTCCCCACGGCGATTGGCTATGCGCTGGGATACGGGGCGGGGTTGATGCGGCGCGCGCCGGCCTGTCTGTTCCAGACCATCGACATGGCCGGGGACGGCGAGAACAACGAAGGCTTTCCGCCGCGCACCGCCTATGCCGAGTTTCCGCTGTCGGGGGTCACGGTCAACGGATTGGTGGTGAATGCCGGTGAATACGAGGCGGAACTTAACCTGATCAGCTATTACCGCACCGAGATTCTGCACGGACCCGGGGCCTTTTTGCAGATTGCCAACGGGTTTGACGATTATGAACGCGCCATGCGGCGCAAACTGGAGCGTGAACTGACCCCGCGCGCCATAGGGGCGCTGACACTGCCGCAAGTGTTTCCACCGGTGTTCAGGGAGATGCCCGGGTGAAACGCGCGTTGGGGGTTGCTTTGTTACTTGGGGTTCTGGCCGGGCCGGTTTGGGCAAAATGTCGTCAGGCGCTGGTTCTGGGGCTGGATGTGTCGGGGTCGGTGGACAAACGGGAATATCGGCTTCAGCTTGATGGGTTGGCCAGTGCGCTGATCGACCCGGATGTTCAGGCGGCGATATTGGCGCAAACCGCCAGCCCGGTCTATCTGGCGGTGTATGAATGGAGCGGGCCGCAGTATCAGCGTATCCTGCAAGGTTGGACGGCGGTGACCAACCGTCAGGTTCTGGTGGAAATTTCCGCCGGTCTGGCAAACATGAAACGCCACCCCGCCACACCCGGAACCGCGTTGGGCAGCGCCATGCGGTTTGGCGCGGACATGCTGGCCAATGGCCCTGAGTGCTGGAAGAGAACGCTGGATATTTCCGGCGATGGCAAAAGCAACTTTGGCCTGCATCCGCGTGACGTGCGCCAATCGCTGGAAAACAGTGGCCTGACGTTGAATGCGCTGGTGATCGGTGTGGACACCCCGGCGACTGGCGCAGGCAGGCAGGTCGAGATTGCCGAGCTTTCCGCCTATTTTCAGGCCTGGGTCATCACCGGGCCTGATGCGTTTGTCGAAACTGCCATCGGGTTTGATGACTACCGCGCCGCCATGACCCGCAAGTTGCTGCGTGAGCTGGAAACCCTTGCGGTGTCGTCGCTTGACCCTGCCCCGGTCGCATCGCCACCCCGCGCCGTGATATCTCAGTAGATATAGCGGATCTGGTCGGTCCAATAGCGTTCCACCCGCTTGAGAGAGCTTGTGATATCCTCGATCCCCGCAGTGCCGATGACACCTTTGTTCTCAAGCCCTTCGGCGTGGCGGGCAAAAAGCGTCGCGACCACATCGCGGATTTCGCGCCCACGCTGGGTCAGGCGCACCCGCACCGAGCGGCGGTCGATTTCGCAGCGTTGATGGTGCATATAGCCCATTTCGACCAGCTTTTTCAGGTTGTAGCTGACGTTGCTGCCCTGATAGTAGCCACGGCTTTTCAATTCGCCTGCCGTCACTTCGTTGTCGCCGATGTTGAACAGCAACAACGCCTGTACTGCGTTGATTTCCAACACGCCGACCCGCTCGAATTCATCCTTGATCACATCCAGCAGCAAACGGTGCAACCGTTCAACCATTGCCAGCGCCTCAAGATAGCCGGCCATGAACCCTTTTTGGGTCACCCCGACCATTTGCATTTCCATACTCATCCGTCTCTCCGACTCGATCTGCCTGAGCAAGAGAATGACGGCAAAACCCGAATAATCGGTTAAGCGGGATTTGCGCTATTTTTGAAGGGCTTGCGTGATGTCGCCGATCAACGCCGTAAATGGCGGCGGGGCGGCGACCTGTCCGGTGACCCATTGATAGAGGTCCTGATCGTTCTCATCCAGCATGGCGTCGTAGACATCCATCATCGCCCGGTCCATATCGGCCAGATGGGTATCGGCATAGGCCGACAGGATCATGTCCATTTCCTTGATCCCGCGCCGCATGGAGCGCATTTTCAGCCGTTTTATCCGGATCTCGCGCGGCTCGGTCATAGCGGGCCTTTCTCAAGCAGCAAGCGCAGCTTTTTCTCAAGCCGGGCGGCGCGTTCGGTGTTGGCGCGCATGGCCGCGCGGATTTCGCGCAATTCGGCCAGGATGTTGTGAAAATCGGGGCCTACCGGGTCTTCGTCGGCGGGGGTGGCCGCGCCCTGGCCTTCGCCGGTCAACAGCCACATGATCGACACGTTGACCAGTCCGGCCATCATCGACAGTTTGTTGGCGCGGGGTTCGGAAAGGTCCTGTTCCCAGCCGCTTAGGGTCGATTTCTTGATCCCGAGGCGGCGGGCAAGTTGCGCCTGCGTCATCCCGGCGGCCTCGCGTGCGCCGGCCACACGGTCGCCGAATGTCGCGGCATCAGGGCCAAACCAGTCGTATCCGTCATCTGTCATAGTTATGATCCTTGAGCGGGCCTTGATCGGCAATCGGGCGCACCCTATGACAGTCAGGCCGAACATTCAAACGCCCACCATTTGCACAAGGTCCTGTCATGAGCTTTTTGTCCGACACATTGTCCCGCGTCAAACCATCCCCGACCATCGCCGTGTCCGCCAAGGCGCGTGATCTGAAAGCCGCCGGGCACGATGTGATCGGCCTTGGCGCAGGCGAGCCGGATTTCGACACGCCGAAAAATATCAGGGACGCAGGCATTGCCGCGATCAACGCGGGCAAGACCAAATACACCGCCCCCGATGGCATTCCAGAGCTGAAACAGGCGATCTGTGACAAGTTCAGACGCGACAACGGGTTGGAGTATACCCCGGCGCAGGTCAGTGTCGGCACCGGCGGCAAGCAGATCCTGTATAACGCGCTGATGGCGACGCTGAATCCGGGTGACGAGGTGGTCATTCCTGCGCCCTATTGGGTCAGCTACCCGGATATGGTGTTGCTTGCGGGGGGGGAGCCTGTGGTGGCCGAGGCATCGCTTCAGACCGGGTTCAAGCTGACCCCGGATCAGTTGGAGGCGGCGATCACGCCAAAGACCAAGTGGTTGATTTTCAACTCGCCCAGCAATCCCACCGGGGCGGGGTATTCATGGGATGAGCTAAAGGCGCTGACGGATGTTCTGCTGCGCCACCCCCATGTGTGGGTGATGACGGACGATATGTACGAACATCTGGCCTATGACGATTTCGAATTTTGCACCCCGGCAGAGGTGGAACCGCAGCTGTATGAGCGCACGCTAACGGTCAATGGCGTGTCCAAGGCCTATGCCATGACCGGTTGGCGCATTGGGTACGCGGCGGGGCCGGAGCCGTTGATTGCGGCAATGCGCAAGATTCAGAGTCAGAGCACGTCGAACCCCTGTTCGATCAGCCAGTGGGCGGCGGTCGAGGCCTTAAATGGCCCGCAGGATTTCATTGCTGCCAACAACGTGGTGTTCAAACGGCGCCGCGATCTGGTGGTGTCCATGTTGTCGCAAATCCCCGACATGACCTGTCCGACCCCGGAGGGCGCGTTTTACGTCTATCCGTCGATTGCCGGGCTGATCGGCAAGACCACGGCCAAAGGCACCAAGATCACCAATGACGAGGTGTTCGCCACGGCCCTGCTGGAAGAAACCGGCGTGGCGGTGGTTTTTGGCGCGGCATTTGGCCTTTCGCCGAATTTCCGCATCAGCTACGCTACGTCGGATGACGCCCTGAAAGAGGCTTGCACGCGTATTCAGAAATTTTGCGCGTCGCTGAACTAAGAAGGAACCCGAGGCAATGAGCGCCCAGCTACCGGACTATTACTTCCGTGTGCGCGACAACGGCGCGTTTGTGTTTCGGGTGGATACCGAGAACCGTCAGCGGCGCATCGAGATGGACCAGATCGCGGTGATCAACATCCGTAACGGCGAGGTTCGCCCGCACGGGGATCGCACCCTGTCGGACGAGGACATGGCCCGGATTCGCGACTGGATGGAACAGCGTACGGAATTGCTGGCGCGCAGGGATATGGACGATATTCACCGGGCGGTGGATTACCTGAACACCACCACCCATTGGGTGCAATCCAAGGCCAACGAGGACCAGTTGGAGGACATCACCGACGATCTGTTGCTGGCGATGCACGATCTGCGATCAGTTCTGGTGCGCAAAAAGGCGGATCGGTTGATGAAGGGGCGTTAGGGCCGACTGAATTCGCCTAAGAATTCCCGCAACATTTCAACCCCGAAGGCCGGGTTCATGTGGGTCAGATCCGAATGACGGGCACCACTTTCCTCAAGCGCTTCTTTGGTCAGGCTCACCACATCGGTATTGTATTTCGGGTCCGTCATGCACCCGTTTACAATCGTATTATCAGGTTGCGCAACAACGGCAGCAGTTAAATCGCGAAAGCAATGTTCATTCATTTCATCCAGATACAATCTGTATTCTGCTGAGGGGCCGTTTGATTGCACGCTAAGGGCAGTCCGCAACGGTGTGTGTCCAACAAGAATCTTCACATCGCTTACCTTGCGAATATCAGACAAAATCCCCCACAGAGCCGTTGCTTTTACGGCGTCAACGACCGCAGTTTCCCGACACGCTTTGGAAAAAACCGCGCCCGGGATAATACTAACCCTCAGCCCGAGACCATGCAGAATAAAGCCGTCGTAAGACTTGAGATCAATGACATTCCCGGCCGTTTGAGGAAAGCTATACATTTTGTTCTTGCTGGTTTGCGCAAGAGACAAAGAATGACCAACCAGTTCCAGTTCGGCCATATTTTGTCCGCGCATGGAAAAGATATCGGCATCGACATCCGGGTATTCAGAATTGATGCGATCCCATCCGTGTTTCAGAGCAGCGGCATGGCTATTGCCAAGAATACATATTTTCATATCAGCCAAACGCCCCCAACAGTTCTTCTTCGCAGACAATATCTGCGGATGCTTCGCCGTCGTTTTTCTTCTGCTTCATTAACCGCTTGGGCGTTCCGTATTTGGAATACAGACCCGCAAAGAAATGATCCATCACCAGATTAACGCCATATGGATTCACTTCGCGCTGATTTGGCTCGTAAAAGGCCCCTTTGAAAACCGCATTGCTGATGATTTCAAACGAGGGAAAATAATCAACCAAGTTCAATTCTCTTTCGACGTCGTCAGCCACTGCGCGCAGGATCGCCTTTGACGCCGACGTGGCGACCAAAACATGGTTGCCGGACATGGTCGCGGTGAGCGGCACAGGCGAGACCGTGAGGATAATTCTAATTTTGGGGTTGAGTTTGCGCAACAGTTTGATCGCGGCTCTCAGATTCCGATACACATGAGAAAATGATTGATTCTCAAATACATGCCGGGTTTCATCAAAGGTACCGGCAGCGGTGCCGGGACACATCGGGTATTCGTACCCGGCTTCGGAATTTACCCACCTTTCGGTCAATCCCATGGTAAAAACAAGAACCCGTGACTGGCGAATGCTTTCAGCAAAACACTGGACAGTGTGCAGTCTGGTTTCCGCAACCTCTTGTGCCGTTTCAAACCCGTTGGGTTCAATTTTGGGTCGGAAGGGATCGTAAARACGCCCATTTGATTCCCAGACCTCATCGGGAATTTCAGCCTCTCCTGTTGCCCACGCAGCCCATTGATGCAGCAGCGACGTCGTGTATATATTTCCGGTTCTGGCCGAAAATACATCATAGTTGAACAGGGATTTGTTTTCGTCACTCAACCCAAATGGCGCAGTTTCAGCGCGCAACCAATTATACCCGCGGGCTTGTAACGCACGGCCAAAATGCTGGGCGAAACACGACCCATACGCGGCAACCGGATGTTTCGGCAAAAGGTTGAAATTTGGATCGTACAGGCCGGAAATGTCAAACATGCTGTTGTTCGCCACCGCCGTTTTCCAAAACGCATTGGGGGGAAGTGTCGAATAGGGATTTATACTCATCATAGTCCTCGCAGCAAATAAAACGGGAAGAGAGCTGCAATGCATGTCTTCCAAATCGGCATTATGCTGACAGTCTGGCAAAAAGAGCCGTAATGCAAGGTGCCGCAAAAAATCTTGTGACCCATATTTGTCAAAGCCCACGGCGTGTCAACAGCAGGGGAAACTGATGCGCCACGATGGTGGCCGGGGCATTCCGGGGGTGGAAAAATCTACCACATATGGGGTCATCGCGCCCCGATCAGCGCGCGCCTTGCCCGACCTTGATGATCGACCGGCGCCAGAACCGGAACATCAGGAACGCCCCCGCGCAGGCCAGCCCCACGGCCAGTCCCAGCCAAATGCCGACGCCGCCCATGCCCATCTTGAAGCCCAGCACATACGACACCGGGATGCCGGCGGCCCAATAAGACAGCGTGGCAATCACCATCGGCCCGCCGGTGTCCTGCACCCCGCGCAACAGGCCCAACGCGATGGCCTGCGCGCTATCCACCAGTTGGAACAGCGCAGCGGCGGCAAACAGGCCAACGCCGATGGCAAGGATATCACCAAGGGCGGGATCGTCCGCCTCAAGGAACAGGCTGATCAGGCTTTTGGGGAACAGCAGGAACACGATGCTGGTGATCACCGCCACCATCAGCGACAGGCAAATCGCCACCACCGCACCACGCGCCATATGGGCGCGGTCCTGACGGCCATAGGCGTTGCCGGCGCGGATTGTCGCCACGTTGCTTAGCCCGAGGTGGATCATGAAGGTGCCGGCGGTGACGGTGATGACGATGCCATGCGCGGCCAGCGCAATGGTGCCCAGCCAGCCCATCATCATCGCGGAGGCGGCAAACAGGCTGACTTCGCTTAAGGTGGTCAGGCCGATTGGCAGGCCAAGGCGGAACACCGCGCGGAACATTTCCCAGTCGGGGCGCCAGAGGCGTTGGAACAGGCTGTGGTGCGGCAGGGCAAAGAGGGCATAAAGGATGATCGCCACCAGTGACACGGAATGCGACAGAACAGAGGCGATGGCCGCCCCCATCATCCCCAGTTCCGGCGCGCCCCAGTTGCCAAAGATCAGCGCGTAATTGGCAAACCCATTGCTAAGCGCCGCCGCCAGAGTGATCCACAGCACGATCTGGGTGCGCTCAAGCGCGGCAAGGTAGGATTTCAACACCATGACGATCAGCGCCGGGATCAGCCCCCAGCCGGCAACCCGCAAATATTGCGCGGCCAGCGTCGCCACTTCTTCGTTCTGGCCCAGCAGTTGCAGGATCTGCCCCGACCACCACAGCGCCGGCATCACCACCAGCGCGTAGGCCATCGACAGCCACAGCGCCATGCGGGTGGTGCGCCGGATAGCGACATCATCGCCCGAGGCGGCAGCGGCGGCAACCATCGGCATCACCGCAAAGGCAAACCCCGACCCCAGCATGAAGAACAAAAAGAAATAGCTGCCCGCCAGCGTCACCGCCGCCAAAGCGGTCACGCCATACCAGCCCAGCATCACCGTATCGGTCAGGCCAATGGCGAACTGTGCCAGATGGCCACCGATCAGCGGCAGGCCCAGCACGGCAATGGCCCTAACGTGACCGGGATATGACATCAGGGCGCTCATGACTCTCAGCAGTAGGAGGATTGATTTGCGCCCGCAAGAGCGGCACAATAATTTGCCGCCCGGCCCCGGTCAGGCGGCGGAACCATTGCCGGATCAGGGCCGCAGGCGCGTTCGGCGATTTCAGCCGGACCCGGCCCCATTCCCGGACCCGTCTGGCGGCGGATAGATCGCCACGCCGGTCAGGGTGTGATTGACGTGCATGGCGTCGATCTGTTCGCCGTAGGTGTTAAAGCCGATTACCTTGTTGTCAGACAGTATCTTAGAGACCGCGCGGGTCGCCTGTTTGTCGCCGATTTCGACCCGGCGCCACAGGCAGTCACAGGCCAGAATGACATCCGGGCGGGTCGGTCTGGCCAGATTGGCCAGCGTATCGCTGAGGTGGGTTTCAATATCCCCCGAGATCGTCGAGCGCAGCACCAGCCCCACATCAATCGCCGAGGCAAATTCAAGCGTGCCGTCATCGTCGCCGCGCAGGATGCTGCGAACGTGGTGGGTATCGCCGACCCGCACCACCAGCGGGGATGAGGCAAAGGTGTTAGAGGTGACCTCTTGCGGCGACAACCCAAGCGAGCGCGCGTATTCGGACAGGGCTGGTTCGGCGTTGATTTCCGACACGGTGCGCTTTTCCGGGTCAGCTTTGGTGACGACCATGGCGTAATCTGCGGGCGAAAAATGGTCGAGGCTGAACACTTTGACCGGGCAACAGGTGCGTACCAGCGATATCACGGCGGCGTTTTCCCTGACCCGGCCATCATGGGCGACCCAGGTCTTGCCAAATTCTGCGCCGTCACCGGCTGAACCGCCAAACAGCGGGATGCCGCCAAGACCGGGGCTTAGCGCCTGCAACAGAACCTCTTCGCGGGTGGACAGGCCGTCGATCATCGCAAAGGCGAATTCATGCCCCCAGGTCGGGTGTTGCGCGGCCATGTCGTGGCGATGGCGGATAAAGCGGCCAATCAGGTCCTCTTGGTCGGTCTCGCTAAGGTTCTCGACCAGAATGGAGCGCACATTGAAATGGACCGCCGGCAGCGCCACGGCAACGATGCCGCCGTCGCTATAGCCGTCGGGGGATATTTCGCCAGCGGTGGTGCAGGCACTTAGCGGGGTGTCTGCGAACTCGTGCCGGGCGGCGGCGATGATTGCGGCGAAATCGGCGGTGCTGGCGACGAACAGGAATATCTTGGCAAATGGGCCGTCCCCCAGCAGGGCGCGAAGCCGGGGCAAGGCGGCGGGTTCGGCCAGATCGGCATAGGCGCGCCGGACGATGTTTTGCGGGGATGCGGGGGTTTGCGGGGATTCTGGCGCGGGGGAAATGTCTGGCTTGCCTTCCATGGTCACCTCCTGTGGCGCAAGGGTATAGTTGTCAGAGTGCCTACCCTAGACCTGTTCGGGAAACGACCGATAGGTGAAATCTTTGTCGCCCGGGCGCTGTTCCGTCCCCCGTTCCGCCCCCTGTGCCTCGGCCTTTAAGGTGGCGTCGACCAGATGCCGGTGCGGGGATTTGCGGCACACGGGGTCTGTGGCGGCGGCGTCGCCAACGACGGCCATTGCCTGACAGCGGCAGCCGCCAAAATCCACGTCGCGCCGGTCGCAGGTCTGGCATTCTTCGGCCATCCAGTCGGTGCCGCGATAGGCGGCAAAGGCAGCACCCTTGTACCAGATGTCAGCCAGCGGTACCTCGGTCACCGACTGAAAACTCAGCGAGGGGATGGTTTCGGCGGCGTGACAGGGCAAGACCCGGCCATCGGGCGTGACATTCAGCCCGGTACTGCCCCACCCCCCCATGCAAGCCTTTGGGAAATCGGAATAATAATCCGGCGGCACAAAGTCGATTACCAGCGTGCCGCGATTGTCGGCGCGCGCCTGTGCCACCACTTTCTTGGCCATATCCACCTGTTCGCGGGTCGGCTGCAACGCGCCCCGGTTCTTTAGCGCCCAGCCTTGAAACTGCACACAGGCCACTTCCAGACGGCGCGCGCCCAGACGTTTGGCAAGGTCGATGGTTGCGGGCAGATCGCCCAGATTATGCCGATGCATCACCGCGTTCAGGGTCAGGGGGATGCCGGTTTCGGCGATCTTGTCGGCCACCGCCATTTTGCGTTTGAACCCGCCCTTATAGCCACCGATCCAGTCGGCCATCTGCGCCGTGACCCCCTGAACCGACAGCTGAATGTGATCCACCCCCGCCGCGTCCAGAGCGGCCAGTCGCGCATCGGTCAAGCCAACGCCAGAGGTGATCAGGTTGACATATAGCCCAGCCTCGCGCGCGCCTTTGACCAGATCGACCAGATCACGGCGCGAGGCGGGTTCTCCGCCCGAGATATGCACCTGCAACACGCCCATTTCTACCGCTTGGCGGAACACATCAAGCCATGTCGCGGTGTCCAGTTCGGTTTGCCGCGCGGTCAGGTCGACCGGGTTCGAGCAATAGGGGCAGGCCAGCGGGCAGCGGTGGGTCAGTTCGGCCAGCAGGGCAATGGGCGGGGGGATTTGCACGGCGTCACGCATCGGTGAATCCGATCACCCGTTTGTCGGCAAGGTCATCAATGAATTCAGTTATGTCGCCGGCGATGGCGTCCTCTGGTGCGTTATAGACCGCGGCCAGATGGCGGGCGATTTGCGCGACCGATCGTTGGCCGTCGACCTCGGACAGGATGGCGTGGCCGATATCGTCGAGGAACAGCGCGCGTTCCGGGGCCAGCAGCACGTTTTTGCCCCGCACCTTGTCGAAATGCAGCCGCACGCCGCGCGGCAGAACCGGGATGCGGGTGCGGGTCATGGCAGCAATCCATCGGCGGGTTGCCATGCGCCGGGCGGGATGTGGCCCGGTTCAACGTAGGCGGACCAAAGCGCGTCCAGCTGTGCCCATAACACTTGCGTCTTGAACACCAGCGCACGCGCCGCCGCGTCCTGATCGGCCTGTGTCAGCGCATGATCAAGCACCCATTGCAGGCCAAAGGCCACGTCCTTGGGGGCCTCGTTCAGGCGTTGGCGAAAATAGGTGGTCGCCTCAAGCGTGGCGAAATCATAGTGCTTCATCAGCCCAGCGATCCGGTCGCGGTGGATTTGCGGCGCGAACATTTCGGTCAGCGACGAGGCCACCGCCGGCAACAATGGTTCATCCCGCACAAAGCGCACATAGGCGTCCACCGCAAACCGGGTGGCGGGCATGATGCCGACCTCGGAACTGACATAATCGGGGTCCAGCCCCACCGCCCTAGCCAGTTTTAGCCAGCGGGCAATGCCGCCTTCGCCCTCGGCGGTGCCGTCGTGGTCTTCGATCCGGCTGCGCCAGATGCGGCGCAGGTTGGGGTCTGAGACCCGGCTCATAAAGGCCGCGTCTTTCATCGGGATGCGGGTTTGGTAATAATAGCGGTTCACCACCCATGCGCGCACCTGATCCATGCTACAGCCACCGGAATGCAGCCGGATGTGGAACGGGTGTTTGTCGTGGTAGAGGTCGGCACCGATCTGGCGCAGGCGGGCCTCGAATTCCACAGGAGTTTGGGCAGGGGTTTGGGGGGTATTTGTCATAGCTGGTAGATCATCCCGTCTTGCGCCAGTCGCCACCCGGCGGCGGTTGCCTCTGCGCGTTCCGGCCCGTGCGGTTGCAGCAGAGGGTTGGTGTTGTTGATATGGATAAACACCTTGTCGCAGGTATCCAGCGGCGACAGGCGGGCGATGCTGCCATCCGGCCCCGACATGGCCATATGCCCCATGCGCGCGCCGGTTTTGACGCCGGTGCCGGTTTGCTGCATGTCATCGTTTTCCCAGACCGTGCCGTCAAACAGCAGCATGTCGGCGTCTTTCATCTGTGCCACCAGCCAGTCGGGCACCTCGGCGCAGCCCGGCACATAGTACAGCACCTTTGCGCCGTCGCTGATGCGTAGGCCGATGGTCTGTTCACCCATCGCCTTGAGGTCAAGATCGGTGCCTTCAAGGAAAAGAGCCACCTTGCCCGGCACCGCGAACGGCGTGATGGACAGGCCGGGGGTCGGCGTGAACGGCTGATCAAGCTGGATCACCGAGCGCTGCACCAGATCGCTGTCCAGCACGCCGAAC
The DNA here is from genome assembly GCA_002400675.1 of Paracoccaceae bacterium. Classification (GTDB taxonomy): domain Bacteria; phylum Pseudomonadota; class Alphaproteobacteria; order Rhodobacterales; family Rhodobacteraceae; genus NVQY01. Next base: position 18,960 of record NVQY01000003.1, read on the forward strand.
ACCGAATTGGCCGCGAGAACGTCGTGGGTTTCCGGCGTGGCAAACACAGTGAACGCGGTCTTTTCCCGCAAAGTCAGCAATCCGGCGATGTGGTCTATGTCGGCGTTGGTCAGCACCACCGATCTAATCGGCGTGCCCCGGACAGACCGGGGATGCAGCGGCGCGTTTGCCTGCATTTGCGTGCGGATATCGGGCGAGGCATTCAGCAGGCACCAATCAGAGCCGTCAACGGAAACGGCCACCGACGACTGAGTCATCGGTGGTATCGTTCCGTTTCGCGCATCAAGGCAGTTTTTGCAGCCGCAATTCCACTGCGGCAACCCGCCCCCGGCCCCGGCCCCAAGGACCAGAATCTGCATCAGATCAGAACAAGTCTCCGCCGCGCTCGTCGTCTTCGGCGGGGCTGTACATGTTGATTTCCATTCCGCAGGCAATTTCCACGGCTTTTGGTTTGTTCCAGGTCATTATGGTCTCTCCCTTGTTGGCGTCGATAAAACACTAGCTGTGCAGCCCTTGTCAAAACATTCGACATTGGTCGTAGTTGGTGGGGCGCCGGTGTGCCCGGTCTTATTCCCATTCCAGTTCAACATAGGCGTTGGTGGCGTTGCGCGCGTTGAAGGCGTCGAACATGCGCCAGTCGCCTTGCAGGTCGTCGCCAAGGTGGCGGATCGCGGTTTGCAGGCTTTCACCGTTCGTCAACGCCGCGCGCACCTCGCGGCGCAGGGCGCGCAGATACTCAAGCGTCGGCATCAGCCCGTCGGGATGTTTGGCCACCAACCGCCCGTGACCGGGGATGATCGCGGTGACGGGGGTTTTTGCCAGCGCCTCTAACACGGTGATCCAGCCGTTGATCGACCCGTCCAGCGCCGGGACGTGTTGCAGGAACACCAGATCGCCGGTCCATAATGTGTCGGAAGTCGCGTCATAAACGCTAAGATCGTTGTTGGTATGCGCGGTGGGGTAGGCCTGAAGCCGCAGCGCCCGCGCGCCCAGATCAATCTGTTGCGTGTCTCTAATGCCTTGATCGGGCAGGATAACCCGGGTTCCATGCATGACCTTTTCCCCCAACAGACGCTGCATGTTGGCGACATAGGATTCGGCGCGGATCGCGATGGCGGTTTTGAGTTGCGCACTACCGATCACAGTGGCCCCGGCTTCGGCGAAGACATCGGCCCCAAGGATGTGATCGGGGTGCATATGCGTCAGGATCAGCCAGCGGATCGGCAGGTCGGTTTGCTGACGGATCGCCAGATACAGCGCCTCGCCGGTGAACCGCGTGGTGCCGGCGTCGATCACCGCAACCGCGTCCGCGCCGATGATAAAGCCGGTGTTGGCCACGTCCCCATTGCCGCCGGGGGTGACATCGGCGACCTGACCAAAATGCACGAATTGGCCGGGCGAGATTTCCACGACTTCGGCTGCGCGGTCCTGCAAGGCCGCGACCGCCTCGCAGCGGTAGCCGTTGTTCGTGTACCCTGCGCGGGTTTTGGTCCAGCGCGCCACCACGTCGGGGGCGGCGATTTCGCATTGCGCGCGGGTCATTGCGACGGGTACGGGCAGCACATGGTCGGCGCAAAGCGGTCCAAGGCACAGGGAGGCGACGATTTCGAACAGGGGCATCATTGGCTTTGGAATACTTTCAGGCGGGTGGTGGGCCAGTCCCAGAAGGTCCAGCCGGTGCTGCCGTCGCGATACCAGAACACGTGGGTATAGCCGCGCGTCACCGCCCGTTTGGCGGCGTTCCACGACATCCAGCAATTGGCGCGGCACAAGAACACCATGGGCACCGCGCGGTCGCCGCCGGTCACCGCCATCAGGCCGGCGTCAAGCTGGGCCAGCGCCGCGGCGTCGAGGGTTCCAAAGCCGACATCCGGCAGCCAGATCGCGCCGGGCACGGATTGGCGTGACCGCCCGTGCCAGACCGCATCCTCGGGCAGGCTTTTGGGGCGGGCAAGGTTGGGCATCACGTCGATAAACACCACCCGCCCCGAGCGCCAAAGCGCATAGGCCGCGTCGTCGCCGATGGTGATCGCGCCGGCCAGATCATCAGGCACGGGTGCGTCATAATCGGATTGCCGATAGCCTTGCGGGGATTGGACGCCTTGCGCCAGCGCCGCGCCGGTCAGACCGAGGCAAAGCGCAAGAGGCATGGCCCATTTTACGACCCATTTCATCGCGCGCCGCGTCAGGTGCCGGACCGCAGGGCAAAGGTTTCGGTAAATTCACTGCCCTCGGTATCGACCACACGCACCGACATTTCCGCCGCACCGTTGTCTATATAGCTGAACCGGAACGACGGGTTTTCACTGATCGAAAAGCCGCCAAGCATGGTGAACAGCATCTCATCGCCCAGTTTGACCTCGATAAAGTCGATATAGCGCGCGTCAATCGCGTCCAGCGTGCCAGAGCGCACTTGCAGCCCGGTAAAATTCGGGTGGCGGATCATCAATTGCACGTCGCGCGTGGCACCCGGAGCCTCGTTGCTTTGACCAGCCGAGGTGTCAAATTGTTTCAGCCGCATCTGGCCCATGGTTGCCAGCGCCGCCACCGGATCGCGGGAAACGGCGGCCGAACAGCCGCCCGCTGCCTCGACGAAACGGCCAACCATAAAGGTGCGCCCGTCCTCAAGCGTGGCCACCGCGCGGATGTTGGAGAACACATCATAGCGCACCCGCGATTCAAACGTCACAGCGCCCATCGCCTTGCCGAATACGAACTCAGCCGCCAGCGGCATCGGGTTTTCGTCAACCACGATCTTGAGGTTGGTGATGCGCATGCCGGTATCGTCGCGCTGGCGCAGGGTGAACGGCACGGTGGCGGCGTCAAACGCCTGCACCGGCGCGTCAAGCGCCATCAGGTCTTCGCCATCAAGCACCAGCGCCGCGCCCACCGTTTCCTCGCGCAGGAAATCAGTCCAAGAGTCGCTTTGGCGCATCGGGTTGGGGGTTTTCATGTAGTCGGGCAGAAAGCTGGACGACCCCCCGGCCATGGCCGCGAATGGCAGCGCAACCGCAAGGGACAGGGCGCAAAGAAGGGTTCTGGTTGTTGGTGCTGACATGGGCAAGGCTCCGGTTATGGGCGCAAATGACTCCGTCTGATTATGGGCCAAAGGGTACGTGCGGTTTGAAGCAAGTCAAATCACATTGGTCCGAAAATTGGCGACCCGCGACTAAAGTCGCATCAGCGGCGCATGATGATGTCCTGAATGGTCAGGTATTTCTGTACCCATGGCTGGCGCGGGGGCGAATAGGTCTGTTTGCTTTTCACCGCCAGCGCCGCCATCGTGCCATCCCCAACCATTTCATTGATCACCGGGTCGATCCAATCCAGCAGGTCGCGGTTCCGTTTCAGCATGGCCACGCTTAGGTTAAAGCCAATCGGGTGGCGGTATTCGTCCAGCACCAAAGTACTGATCGGGTTCTGTTTCTTGTGGAAATCATAGGCACCGATGGTGACAAGGGCGGCGTCGAATTCGCCCTGCTCCATGCGCCACAGGAAATCCGCGCCGGGGTTAAAGGTCTGCACCTGCGCGGTCATTTTGTTGGTGCCCTGCCGCAGGGTCAGGATACCGGCAAGGGTGCCCTGTTCGGCACCAATGCGAAGCCCCTGCATGTCGGCAATCTGGGTGATCTCGCGTTCAAACTCTGCCGTGCGATAGACCACGCCCATTTCCATGCGCGCATAGGGGTCCGACACGCTGATCGGTTCCAGATCGACCTGAAACTCCATCCCCATGCTGTCGGGTTTGTTGTCCCAGCGCGGCAAGGCGGCGCGGGTTTTGTAAAACGCGCTGAGCGAGGTTTCATACAGCGCAAATCCCGGCATGATGTCGCACAGCCCGTAGGCCAGCATGGCGTAGGCTTCGCGCACCGGCGAACTTTCCTCTTCCGGCTCGCTTTCGAACCACTCAACCGCCAGCGTCAGGTCCATGCGGTCTGCCAGTGCCGCCGCCACTTCGTAATCCAGTCCCGCCCCGCCTTTTGAGCGGCGCGACGACATCACGCCGCCATTCTTGGCCAGACAGGCGGTCAGCGTGCCCGGCGCAATCAGCAATGCGCTTGGGTCGGGCACGTCTTTGGCCGCCGCCGCGTCCTGGGTATGGGAGGATTCAAACGGGCCGGGTTCCTTGCCGGCGCGGGTGGTCACATAGTGCCACAGCAGGTCGAATTCTTCCGGCAGCAAGACGTCGCCCCAGGCCGGCATGTCGCCGCGCCCATTGGTGACCGAGGCCACGAACCGGTCCTTTTGGTCCTTGGGGAATTTCCTGAGATCGAACGACGAGGTGCCCGGATTGACCATGTTCTTGCCATGGCAATGGGCGCAGAACATTTCAAAGACACCACGTTCCTTTTTCAACAGATCTTCGGGCGATAACGGGTCTTGTTGCGCAAAAGCTGGCGCCCCTAAGAGCGCCAGCGTGCACAATGACAGTGCAAGTTTTACAATCATTGGTTCTCTTGTCACTCCACCAGTGCAAAGGTCCAGACGCTGCCGCCTGCCGGGTAATCGGCCAGACGCTCATCGCCCGAGAACAACGCATAGACCGCGCCGCCACCTGACAGGACGGTCACATATTGGGTGCCGTCCTTTTCCCAGGTCRCGGGTTGGCCGACGATGCCGGACCCGGTGTTGTATTCCCACAGTTTTTCGCCGGTTTCACTGTTGAAGGCTTCGAATTCGCCGGTCGAGGCACCGGTGAATATCAGCTTGCCATCGGTGGACAGGATGCCGGCCAGACGCGGGATTGCCACGCTGTCCGACCATTTGACCTTGCCGGTCATCGGGTCGATTGCCCGCAATTCACCACGGTCGCCGTTGTTTTCCGGCCAGACAAAGGCGAACTCTGCGCCGAAGTAGAACACGCCGGGCCGGTACTGAGGTTCGACCGCCTTGTATTTCAGGCCGATGTTAAGCGTGTTGATGAACACGGTCTGGGTGTTCGGATTATAGGCCGTCGGCGACCAGTTCTTGCCGCCAAGGGCGCTGGGGTAATAGGTGACTTCTTTGCCGGCGCGGGCGTCGGTGACCACATCCGTGTCCATGGGGCGCCCGGTTTTCAGGTCAATGCCGGTGGCCCAGTTCACGTTATCGACGAACTTGTTCGCCGCCAGCAGTTCACCGGTTGCGCGGTCAAGCACATAGTAGAACCCATTGCGGCTGGCTTGCATCACAACATCGCGGCCATCAATGGTCGCCTGCACCAGTTCGTTGGTGCCGTCATGGTCAAACGGGTCGTTGGGCGAGGTTTGATAGTGCCATTTGATCGCCCCGGTCTTGGGGTCAAGCGCCAGAATCGACGAAGTATAAAGGTTGTCGCCCGGACGCAGGCCCGCATTCCACGAGGCCGCGTTGCCGACGCCCCAAAAGACCGTGTTGAGTTTCGGATCATAAGACCCGGTCAGCCAGGCCGGCCCGCCGCCACGTTGCCAGGCGTCACCGCCGTCTTTCCAGGTTTCCGAACCCGGCTCGCCCGGAGCAGGAACGGTATAGGTCCGCCACAACCGGTCGCCGGTGTCCGGGTCATAGCCTTCGATATAGCCGCGAATGCCGAATTCGCCGCCCGAGATGCCGACAATCACAACCCCATCCGCCACCAGAGGCGCCACCGTCATCGAATAGCCGTTCTTGAAATCAATCGACTTGGATTTCCAGATTTCCTCGCCGGTTTTTATGTCCTGCGCGGTGACATAAGCGTCCAGCGTGGTGCGAAACAGCTTACCCTCATAGATCGCAGCGCCCCGGTTGACGATGCCGCAACAGGCCACGCGGGGCGTTTCTGCGGGGTATTCAACGATGGTTTTCCAAATCTGCTTGCCGGTTACCGGGTCCAGCGCCACGGTGGAATTATGCGTGGTGACATACATCATCCCGTCATAAATCAACGGAAAGCTTTCCTGCCCCCGTTTGTCGGCCAGCGAATAAGTCCACGCCGGGCGCAGCTTTGAAACATTGTCCGCATTGATCGCGTCAAGCGGGCTGTGCCGGTTCTGCCCATAGCCCATGCCATAGGTCAGAATGGTTGACGGATCACTTGCATCATTGATCAGGTCTTGCGTGCTTTGGGCCGCAACCGGCCCCACAGCGAACAAGCCCATAGCCAGCACCGAAGCAAGCCCGGCTTGTGCCAAATGGGTAAACTGCATTGATTTCCTCCCAGATTATCAATTTCTCTCGACGTCTTTTCGGCGTCTGTGGACTGCGGGTCTGATCGTCTTGTTAGCGTATCGCGTCCCGTGCCAAACCGCGTATGGCTCGTTCCGCGAGCGAAACAGACCCCTGCGAAATTGTTAGTCAAAACCCTTTGCCCCGGCTATCTGACTTTAGTCGTATAGCCGGAATGCATGTTTCACCGATACTTTGGCTTTAGGTTGTGCCTGATCCGGGGCTGGCCGGCCTTGCGGGATAGCCGCGGGCTGGCGGCCTCTGAAGGCACGGGAATTGTTTGGGGGGGCGGTCTGCTGGCACGCTGGAAATCTTGTTTGGCGGCGCTGGTGTCGGGAACAGTATGGGGTGCCGTGTGGGGCGTGACCTTGTTTGCGCAACCAACCTTGGCGCAGGGCATGGACGTGGATATTTCCTATCTGCGCCAACGGGTTGAGCGTGCGCCGGTGTTGTCGAACCTTGATCCTATCCCGCCCGACGAAGGACTGGCGGGGGCGGCTCTGGGCCAGAGTGACAATGCGGGCACGGGCAAGTTTCTGGGCCAGGAATTCACCCTGTCGGTGTTTGACCTTGATGCAACGGGGGGCATAACGCCGGTGTCCGGGCCGCTGTCGACCCCCGGTGATCTGATCGTGATCGACGCGCCCGCCGCCGCCATCGTGGCCTTTGCCGACCAACCGCAGAACGCCAAGCGGCTGATCGTGAATGTGCGTGCACAGGATGTCGCCCTGCGGGATGGTGCGTGCCGCGCCAATGTGCTGCACACTATTCCCAGCTATGCCATGCGCGCCGACGCACTATCGCAGTTTTTGGTGTATCGGCGCTGGACCGATCTGGCCCTGATCCAAGGGCGGCGGCCCGCTGACCGGGCCTTTGGGGCCGCAATCCGCGCCTCGGCCAGCAAATTCGGACTAAAGATCGCCCGGACCAAGGACTGGATCGAAGACGCCGACCTGCGCCGCACCGCCTCTAGCGAAGTGCCGCTGTTTACGCAGGATCTGCCGCGCCACGACGTGCTGATCGTCGCCGATGAGACCGATGATTTCGCCCGCTACCTGCCCTATAACACATGGCTGCCCCGCCCCATCGCCGGCAGCGAGGGCATCGTGCCGGTGGCGTGGTCGCCGGCGGTCGAAAGCTGGGGGGCGGCGCAATTACAGCAACGCTTTGTCGCCAGTGCCGGGCGGGCCATGGGTTCGGTGGATTTTGCCGCATGGGCGGCCATACGCGCCATCGGCGAGGCCACGACCCGCACCAACAGCCCCGACGCCGCCACTCTGCGCGCCTATATGCTGTCGCCGGCGTTCGAGCTGGCCGGGTTCAAGGGGCGCAAATTGTCGTTTCGCGGCTGGAACGGGCAGATGCGCCAGCCGATCCATCTGGTCCAGCCCCGCGCCGTGGTGGCCAACGCGCCATTGCCGGGGTTTTTGCACCAGCGCACCGAACTTGACACGCTGGGGCTGGACAAGCCCGAAAGTGCCTGCACCGCCTTTGACGCCCCATGAGACAGGAACCGCCCGTGCCCCTATTGAGACGCCAGATAACCGCGCTGATATTTCTGGGGCTGACTGCCCTGCCCGCCTATTCCGGCGAGATGTGGATCACCAACGAAAAGGACAACACCGTCAGCGTCATCGACACTGACACGCTAGAGGTGACGGCGACCTATAATGTCGGTCTGCGCCCGCGTGGCATTACATTCGCGCATGATTTTTCCGAACTGTATGTGGCCGCGTCCGACGATGACACGGTCGAGGTGCTGGACCCCGAGACCGGCCTTGTCCTGCGGCGTCTGACATCGGGCGAAGACCCCGAACAATTCGCCCTGCATCCCAACAACAGGCTGCTTTACATCGCCAACGAAGAGGACGCGCTGGCCACGGTTCTGGACGTGAAAACCGGCGAGGTGATTGCCGAGATCGACGTGGGCATCGAACCCGAAGGCATGGCCATTTCACCGAATGGAAAGATCGCGGTGGTGACGTCTGAAACCACCAACATGGTGCATTGGATCGACACGGAAAAGTCGGAGATATTCAACAACACACTGGTCGCCCAGCGCCCGCGCTTTGCCGAGTTCTCGGCCACTGGTGACCGGTTGTGGGTCAGTTCGGAAATCGGCGGCACGGTGGCGATCATCGACACGGCGACGCAAACCGTGCTTGAGACGCTGAGTATGCATATTCCCGGCATTTCCGACGATCTGATCCAGCCGGTTGGTATCAAGCTAAGTGCGGATGGAAAGCTGGCGTTTGTCGCCCTTGGGCCGGCCAATCATGTGGCGGTGATTGATCAGCAAAGCTTTGACATCATCGACTATATTCTGGTCGGGCGCAGGGTTTGGCATCTGGCATTCGACCAAGGCGAACAGCGCATTTACACCACCAATGGCATATCCGGCGACGTGACGGTGGTGGATGTGGCCAGGATGAAGGCGATCAAAACCATCAAGGTCGGGCGTTTCCCCTGGGGGGCGGCGTTCAGGCCGGATTAGAATGCGCGGCAGGTTCGTCTTTGCGCTGCTGGTGGTCGGTTTGGGGCTGGCCGGGGCGGTGCGGCGCGCGACGGCAGAATCAAGTCTGATTCAGGTGGATATGCAACTGGTTCTGGCGGTCGATATCTCGTTTTCGATCTCGCCGGATGAACAGGATATCCAGCGGCGCGGCTATGTCGCCGCGTTTCGCGACCCGGCGGTGATCCGCGCCATCATGTCGGGGTATCGCGGGCGGATTGCCGTGACCTATCTGGAATGGGCGGGCGAGGACACACAGGCCCAGACCCTTGGCTGGACCTTGATTTACGACGCAACCAGTGCGGCGGATTTTGCCCGGAAGTTGGAGGGGGTGGCGATCACCCGCAAGGGGCGCACGTCGATATCAAAGGCGCTGATCCTTGCCATCGACCTGTTGCGCCAAAGCCCGTTTCTGGCCGAACGTCATGTGGTCGATATTTCCAGCGATGGGTTCAACAACACTGGCCCGCGCGTTGACCGGGTGCGGGATCGGCTGATCTATCAAGGGGTTACGATCAACGGATTGCCGTTGATGAATGGCCAGACCACGGACCCGGACACCCGTCTGGAGACCTATTTCCGCGATTGCGTCATCGGCGGCACCGGGGCGTTTGTGACGCCGGTCACGCGCTGGCAGGACTTCGCGGACGTCCTGAACAAAAAGCTGGTGCTGGAGATTTCCGGGCCGGCATTCGCACCAGAAGAGACGCGGATTTATCTGGCGGCGCACGACGCGCCGCCGACGCCGGGGATGGATTGCCTGTATGGGGAAAAGGAAGATCTAAAGACCTATATCCAGCAGTTGGAAGACGCGGTTGGCAAGGATCGCGCGCCGCGCTGGATGCCGCGCGAACAGGATTGGCCGATGCCGGAATAAGGGCAGCTATCGCTGGAACAGGCGGCTTTTCAGGTGGTCCGCCAGACGGATGGTCAGGGCCAGCATCATCAGGGTCGGATTGGCGTGGCCAGAGGTGGGCATGACCGAGCCGCCCGCCACATACAGCCCCGCGACATCGTGCAGGCGCGCGTCGGCGTTGACCACGCCTTGGGTTGGCGTGTCGGACATGCGCGTGGTGCCCATGGGGTGGCCCAGATCGGTCAGTTGCGCGGCCTCGGGGGTGGCGTTTTTTATCCAGTCCCTAAGCGCCGGCACCGGCAGGCCCGCGTCGCTAAAGGCCTGCTGCACCAGTTGCCCCTGACGCATCAGCGCGCGCCGTTCGGGCAGGCCGACCTGCCAGCGTACCAGCGGCAAAGGCACGCCCAGCGCGTCGCGCCGCGAGGACAGGCGGACGCGGTTGGCGGGGTCTGGGATTTGTTCGGTGATGCCTTCGAACCGCGCGCCGGTCAGTTTGTGCGGCACCCCGCGATAGCGAAACGTGCTGGCGACGGTGTTGGGGGCCAGACGCACCGCCAGATCGGCCACCCGCCGGCGGAGGCCTTCGGGAAAGCGGTCGCTTTGCATCAGTTTCAGGCCAATGCCGCGCAGGATCGGTCCGGGGCTTTGGGCAATCGACGCAAGGTCGCCGCGCCGGTTGGGGCTGCGCCCGGACAGCAGGCGCGAAAGGGCAGAAATTGGGTCGTCGGGGGCGCGGTCCTCCATAAAGAATACCGCGCCGTTGGGCAGGTTTTCGGCGCGTTGCAGGGCGGGCGACAGGGCGAGGCCTTGGGAATACATGTGGCTGCGTCCGCCGGTGCGCAGGCTGATGAAGCCGAAATGGCGTTCGATCCGCGCGGCGTCGGCGGCGTTGAACCGGCCCAGTTCGGCAACCGGGTGGTCGGTCAGGTAGCGCCCGACAAGATCGTGGCGATTGCCAAGCCCCGCCTTGTGCGCATCGTCGGACACCAGCAACAGGCGGGCGTTCTCAATGGCGCTGGCGGCCAGCACGCAGGCGCGTGCGCGCACATGCACGCGGTGGCCGTCCAGATCGGCCACGTCCAACCCCTGAAACCGCCCCCCTTGGGCGTCGGTCAGAACCCGGGTGACGGTGGCATTGGTGAGAACACGGATATCGGCGGGGTCAGCGGCCAGAAATTCCGCGCCCAGACGCATGACATCGGTGGCATCAACCCGGCCACGGGCGAATTGCCAGTAGAACGGGCGCAACAGGTCGGTTGGAATGCTGCGATCCGGCGCGGTCTGTCCGGCGTCGGCCCAGAGTTGGTCTCCGTTGGCGTGCGGCCCGAGGTTCAGCACCGCCGCCGCCCGGTCGACAAACGGCATCAGGTCGGCGTAGCCCACCGGCCAGCCGGAATGTGGCACCCAGTCGCGGTGCTGGAAATCCACCGCGTCAAACGGCGCGGATTTGCCGGCCCATGCGATGGTGGACCCGCCCAAGCCCCGGCAGCGGACCCCGAATTGCTGGATCTCGGCGGTCCAGTGTTGGGTCAGGGCGCTGTGATAGGTTGCGCGTAAGGCCCGCGTGGAGGCGGTCCAGGTGTCGGGGTCGACTTCGACCGCGTTCAGGGATTCATAGGCGGGGGATTCGTGGCGGTCGCCACTTTCCAGCAGCAAGACCTTTACCCCGTGGCCGGACATTTCGCGCGCCAGTGTCAGCCCGCAGGCACCGGCACCGACGATCACCAGATCTACCTCTAGGGTGGTGCCGTCGGGCAAGGTGGTTAGGCGTTCCACCGGCATCGGGTGCTCCTGATTGATGGTGTGGTCGTTTGCGGTGTGTGTGGCCGCAAAAACGGTGGCTTCTACAAATGGTCACGGTATCATCACGTCAAGGGCCAGCTTGGTCCTATGATCGCGAAGATGCAACCACGGGGCGGCAACGCATGGGCAAGATCGGTTTAAGGGAATGGTTTGGTGCCGGGCGGGCGATTGCCTCGGGTGATCTGATACGTTCGGACGGTCCGGGTCAGTATTGCGCCGGGTTCGAGAGCCGGCTTGCGGCGATGATGGGCAGTAAACATGCGTTAAGCGTCAACAGCGGCACCAGCGCGCTGACGGCAGCGTTGGCGGCGGCGGGCGTGGGGCCGGGCGACGAAGTGTTGGTGTCGGCCTATACCTGGATTGCCAGTGCGGCGGCCCCGGTTCTGGTGGGCGCGGTGCCGATCCTTGTGGATGTGGACGAGAGCCTGACCATGGATCCGGGCGATCTTGAACGTAAGATCACCCCGCACACAAAGGCGATCATCCCGGTACATATGATCAACCGGCCCTGTGACATGGGTCGGATCATGCAGATCGCCCGGCGTCACGATCTGTTGGTGATCGAGGACGCCTGTCAGGCCATCGGTGTGCGTTATGGCGACCAGTATTGCGGCGCGATTGGTGATGTGGGCACGTTCAGTTTCAACCAGTACAAGAACATGTCCGCCGGCGAGGGTGGCGCGATCATCACCAGCGACACGGGGTTGTTTGCGCGGGCGTGGAATTACCACGACCTTGGGGTGGATTTCCGCGATCAGCACCTGAGCTATGCGGGGGCGGTGTTTGTTGGGTCGAACATGCGCTCATCAGAGATACAGGGCGCGATGCTGGATGTGCAGCTGGGCAAGCTGCCCCGGCGGTTGAAACGGATGCGCCGCCGGTACGAGCTGTTGTTTGAGGCGTTGACGCGGGCCGGGTTGCCGGTGACGCCGCATCATGACCCGGACAACGCCGTCAGCCTTGCCGTTACGTTCGAGACCGAGGCCGAGGCCATCGCCTATGCCGGACATCGCGGGGTGGCGCGGCTGTTTGACAACTCGAAACATGTTTACACCAACTGGGATGCGATCCTGAACAAACGCACGTTTCATCCGCGTATGGACCCTTGGGCGTGGGCCGCGCGTCCGATCGAATATGATCTGGACATGTGCGCGGGCACGCTGGATCTGTTGCGGCGCTCTTGCCGGGTGTCGCTGTTGGATCAGTATCCGCTGACGGTTGTACGGGTGTTGGCGCGGGCGCTGAGTGGGCGGGGTACGCGTTAGCGCGCGGTTGGCAGCACCAGAATGCCGCGGATCAGGCAGAACGCCAGCATCGCCACCCAGACCACAAACACCACGCCAACGGTGGCGGCCAGCCCGAGGGCAATGCTGAGGCTGTCGCGGATTGGGGCCATAGCCAGGATCGTCGCGGTGCAGGCAAGGGTGATGAAACCGGCGGGCACAAAGCTGTGGCTGAGGTCGGCGCGGGTCAGCGACAATATCCGCACCATCGCCACCAGAGATGCCACGCCGATCGCTATGTTGGCCAGCAAGACCGCATAGGCCGCCGCTTCGCCGCTGAAACGACCGAACAGCAGCAGGAACGCCAGCATCAGCGCCGCGCCGGCGACGCGAATGTATAGCTGTAGTTTTGAGCGTTCGAGGCAGACCATGGTCGGCTCTAACAGGTTGCCGATGCTGAGGAACGCGCGCGCCATCGACAGGATCGCCACAACGCCCGCCGCCGCGCCCCATTTGGCGTCAAACAGCGTGGCGACGATGGCCGGGGCCATCAGTGTCACGCCCCCCAAAAGCGGCCAGACCAGCGCGTTGGAGACGGCCATGTTTTCCACCCACGCGCGGCGGATCAGGTTTTGGTCGCCGCTGGCCTCAAGGCGGGCAAAGCGCGACCAGCTCATCATTGTCAGGGGTTGCAGCAAAACGTCGCCTGCGGTGTTGGCGATCCGCGCGCCGCCGCGATAGGCCCCGACCGCGCCCGGGTTCAGGAAGGCCGCCAGCACCAGATCGCCGCCGTAGTTGGAAAACATCGTCACATTCACCGACCCCCAGATCGGCAGGGCCGCGCGCAGGGATGCCCGCGCCACGACGCCGTCAAAGCGCAGGCGCGGCAGGCGGCGCACCAGCCCCGCGGTGATCAACAGTCCGGTCAGCGCCCAGACAAGGCGCGACAGGATCAGGCTGAACATGCCAAACCCGGCGGAGAACCCATAAAGGGCCACACCAAACCCAACCAGTTCAGAGGCAAACACATAGACGGTCGCGCCACGAATGCGCCCGGCCTGCACCAGCAGGGCTTCGTTCCAGGCGGTCAGGGTGAACAGTACCGGGATTGGCGACATGGAAATCAGGGCAAAGCCAATCGGGTTGTCCAGCCCGCCGACAAGATAGCCGATACCAGCCGAAACCGCCGCGCCGATCCCGCCCACCGCGAGGATCATCCAGAACAGCGTGTCGGCCTTATCAGTGACGTCATCCAGCCGCAGCACCGCATGGTAAAGCCCGCTGAACACATGGGTATTGGCGATGACAATGATAGCCCATGCAAGGGCGTAGGTTCCGAACTCGGTCAGGTCCAGATGGCGCGAGGCGACCAGCACCAGCAGGAACGCGGTGACCTGCCCGCCAATCCGGGTGATGACGCCCACCAGATACTGAGAGCCGAGGATTTTCAGCAAGGCATATTGCCCCAAGAACCCACGGAATTCAACAGGGGCAAGGCCGGACCCAACATCAATTTCCCCTGTGCCGGAAGGCCATCACAGATACCCCTGTTTCACGCTGAAACCCACCTTGATTAACGCCCTATCGTAAACCACAGGACCGGGTTTTTTCCAAGAGGGACCGGCAGGGACCACAGGCAATCGCGCCGTGAAAACCACCAACCCACCGCCTTTGGTGCGGTTTTCCAAGGTGGTGCCTGTTAGGGATTCGCGAACAATCCCGCAAAATACACGGCATCTAGTCCAAATGAGAGACAATTCCCGCGCTGATCGAAACCAGTAATCTTCAACCCTGTATGGGCCTGCGTTAATTCTACGGCATTTGAAACAGATTGTTTCTGCATGTCTGCGCGAATTGTGGCAGAAGTTCGGCTAGAAAGTGGTCTTGACAAGATCGCTATGTAAATAGTTCACCTTTTCATCCGGGATGGAAACGATGCCTTTTGACCGGGACTTACATTCACCCTTTAGCCAGTTGCATTTTCAACGCAACTTTGGCGACACGCAGGGCCGTGCGCCTGTGACGGGCCAGTCTGCTGGCCGGTCTGCGGGGCGGGGGACGGTGGTCAAATGGCTATTTGACAAGAGTTTTGCGATCCTTCTGGGCCTTGCGATGGCACCGTTACTGGCGCTGATCCTGGGCGTTGTCTATGTGCGCGGCGGGGGAAATCCGCTGTTTTCCCATCGGCGGATCGGCAAGGGTGGCGCACCGTTCAACTGTCTCAAGATCCGGACAATGGGACCAGAAGCGCAAAGCGAATTGCAAGACCTGCTGGCGATTGACCCGATTGCCCGCAAGGAATGGGAAACCAGTTTCAAGCTGCATCGCGACCCACGGGTGGACGCCTTCGGGGCGTTCCTGCGCAAATCCAGTCTGGATGAATTGCCGSAACTGTGGAACATCCTGCGCGGTGACATGTCGGTCGTGGGACCACGCCCGATAACCGAGGCCGAGGCCGATCACTATGGCCGCTACATCGCCGAATACGCCGCCGTGCGCCCCGGTCTGACCGGCGCGTGGCAAGTCAGCGGGCGCAGCGATACCTCTTACGCCGCGCGGGTAATGCTGGATGTGGGGTATGTTCAAAACTGGAGCCTGTCTGAGGATTTGCGCATTGTTTTCAAGACAGTATCGGTTGTGGCCTTTGGCAAAGGCGCGGTCTGAGGCGGCGAACGCAGGCGGATGCGGGGCCGACAGGTGACCCCGCAAGGCCCCACGCGCCATCAACGCGCAACCCCGACTGAACGGGTGATGGGGCGGGTGATCATCGGCATTCCCACGCTTGGCCGCGCGCCGATCCTGTTGCAGACCATCCTCAGTTTCTCGCGCCAGCAAAGGCTACCGGATCTGGTGGTGATAAGCTGTACCAGCGACGCCGATGTGGCGGGTTTGAAGGACGCAAACCTGCCGTTTGCGATCAGGGTTATCTCTGGCCCAAAGGGGGCCACATTCCAGCGCAACCGCATATTGGAAACGCTGCACCCCGGCGATATTCTGTTGCTGCTGGACGATGATTTCCTGATGGCTGCCGACTATCTGACCCGGCTGGAGCGAATTTTCGATGCCGACCCGGATGTGGCCATGCTGACCGGCACGGTTCTGGCCGATGGCATTCTTGGGCCGGGGTACTCGCATGATCAGGGGCGGGCGATCATAAAGACGCACCCCGTCAGCACCCCCCGAGAGGGGTTGATCGACGTGGCCAACGGATACGGCTGCAACTTCGCCTTTCGCGCCGATCCGGTTCTGGAACATGGCATCCGGTTTGACGAGCGCCTGCCGCTTTATAGCTGGTTGGAGGATGTGGATTTCTCAACGCAGTTGTCCCCGCATGGGCGCATCGTGCGGGCCGAGGCGCTGCGTGGGGTGCATCTGGGCACCAAAGGCGGGCGCACGCCGGGGCTGTTGTTTGGCTATTCGCAAATCGCCAACCCCCTATACCTGATGCGCAAGGGAACCATGCCACCCGGACGGGCGGTGGCGCAGATGCTGCGCAACATGGCGGCCAATATCGTGCGCAGCGTGGTGCCACAGCCATGGGCCGATCATCGCGGGCGGTTGCGGGGCAATCTGGTGGCGATTGGCGATGTGTTGCGCGGGCGGGCATCGCCGGAACGGATTTTGTCGCTGAAATCGTAGGGGGGGCAGGCGTGGGTCAGGCGCGCAGGGTCTGACCATAGAGCGCCAGTAGGTCATCGCCCCAGCCGGTCGGCGTTGTTGAGAGCTGTTGGCCGGCGGCGTGGCAATGTATGCTGATCTTTTTGACCGCGTCATCCGGCATGTCGCGTATCCACATCAGCGCGCGCTCCATCGCCGTTGGATCAAACACATCAACGTCACGGCCAAAGCCATTCGAGGCCACGTCCTGCGCGATCAGTGCGGTTTCAGCGACGATCACCGGCAGGCCGCTTTGCACCGCTTCGGGGGTCACGAGGCCAAAGGGTTCGGGGTGGTGCGTGGGCATCACCAGCGCGCGCGCATTGGTCAGGTGATGGCGGATGTTGTCGTGATCCTGCCAGCCGGCCATGGTCGCCTCCGGGTATTGTTCAGACAGTTGCGCGCGCAAAGGCCCGTCGCCGATCAGGGTCAGCGGCATGGCGCAGCGCGCCGCCGCCGCCGCGAGGTTCAGCACGCCTTTGTCGCGTTCCAGCCGGCCGACAAAGGCAATTCCAGCGGCGTTTTCGGCGCGGATTCGCGTGGCTGAGAACGGCGAGGCCGGGTTGCGCAGGGTGTGGATGCGCGCGGGGGCATAGCCCGCGCGGGTCAGGAATGGTTGCATTTGCGGATGCAGCGTGATGATCGCCGCCCAGGGGTGTTTCTGGTCAAAGCTGCGGTGCAGGGCCAGTTGCCGGGTCACGCGCCACAGTTTTTGCGCGTATGAGCGTTTGTCGCATTGGGTTGTCAGGCAGGCCAGCCCAAGGGGTTTGTGGGCGCAGATGCGGTTGCGCGGATAGTCCATGTAAGCGCCGTTCGGGCAGGCGAGAAACATGTCGTGGGCGTGGATGATGGTGCGCGCGGCGACCGGCACCAGCGGGGCGAATATGGAGGGCGAGAGGATCTGGCTCCAACCATGCACGTGGTAGATGGTGCCGGGGCTGTCGTGATCGCGCACGTATCGCGCGATCAGTGCGCAGGTGCCGGGGTTGTGGATGCCGCTTTTCATCGCGTCCAGCGTGGCGCGTTCCAGCAGGGGTTTCTGGTTGGCGGCGATCACGGTGACTCCGAGGGTGGTCAGGTCGTCGTTTAACCCGCTATCGCCGCAGATGTAGGTGACGGGCACGGCGCGGGCGCGCAACAGGCGCACCGACATCAGCGCCAGTTCGGTGGCCCCGCCGCGCGCGGTGCTGGTGTCGTTGATGACGACCACGCGGGTTGGGGTGTTCTGTTTCATGGCGCGGGGTGCCTTAAGGTTACGCGCAGGTCGGTCAGGTCGCGCTCGGCGCTGTTGCCGGGGCCGATAATCACATCAAGCGTGGTGCCGGGTTGCAGCGTGAGATTGCGGAACGCCATGGTTTGCGCCGTGGTGACGGTGCGGGTGCCCAGCAACCGGTTATCGCGCTTGACGGTCAGCTTTACGCCGTCGGTGCTGGTGGCGTCCGGGGCGATGTCGATGGTCAGATCGAACCGCATCTGCGTCGCGGCGGTGTAGCGATAGATCACCTCGATGGCGTCCGGCCCCCATGCCGAGGGAAAGACCTGACCGGCCTCGGCGCGCACCACGCCGTCATGGTCGGTGCCCAGATAGGGGGTCCATGGCATGCCGTTGCGGTCCTGACCGGCGCGGGTTTCCAGTGGGATGTCGGTGCCGTTCTGGCGGGCAAAGCGGTGGAACGGGTCGCCGACACCTGCACCTGCGCCGGGATAGGCGAACTGATCAAAACTGTCGGCAATCACCTGTTGCGGGCCGAGGGTGACGGTTTTGCCCAGCTCAACCGGGGCATTTTGGGAGGTGATGATCACCGGGGTCTCGCGCGACAACATCAGACGATCCAACGGCAGATCGCCGCCCGTGGCATCGCGCGCGCGCAGCCCCGGCCCGGTCAGGGAAATCGCCCGCGCAGCGCCCCAGATCACCAGCGTATCATCGCCAAAAAGACAGGCATAGGTGAAGGGATCGGGGGCGGCATCGCGGACGCTGCGCCCGGTCAGTTCGGCCTCGATCAGGCGATATGTGCGGCCCACATCGGTAATCCGCCCGCGTTTATTCAGCAACGGGGTCAGGCCATCGCCGCGCGGGCTGAGTGGGTACCACATTACCGAGGTGACTCCGGCAAGCGCCATCTGGCAGTAGTTCTTTAGCAAGGTCGCGGGGGCAAGGGTCGCGTCGCTGCGACCAAATTCGGTGACTTCGATGGGCAGGGTTTCCAGACCGGGGAGTTGCCGTAACAGGGCGATCTGGCGGCGGACCTGTTCGGGGGGCGTGGTGTAGGTGTGCAGCACGATCGCGTCCAGATAGGCCAGCGCGCCGGCGTCGATCAGCGCCGAAAACCACGCCAGCGGGATCGAATGCGCGGCCCCGCCAAGGATGCGGATATCGGGGTTGGTCGCGCGCACGGCGGCTGCGGTGGCGGCCAGCAATCGGGTGTAGACGGCGGCGCGGTCGGGGAAATCTGAGGTCCATAGGGGGCCTGAGACAAAGGTGTTGCTGTTGACTTCGTTACCGACCTCGATGGCGGTGATTGCCGGGAACCGGGCCACGGCGGCGGCGGCATATCGGGAAAACGCCCTGACGGCGCGGTCAGAGCCGGGGGTTTCGCCGTTGTCATAGGCCGGGTGGCCGTTGTTCATGATCAGGGTCACGCCGACGTCAAATCCGGCCATGCGGTCCGGGTAGGTGGTTTGGTCGTCATCAAAGGCATACCGGCCATCGGGGCGCTCGACGTGGGACCAGAATACTTCGTCGCGGAAGGTGGTGACCGGCAGGGCGCGGCTGAAATCCAGCATTTTGGGCGACAGGCCTTGCCCGAAATTCGAGGACACGCCAAGGCGCGGCGCGGTCATGGTGTCTTGCGCCAAGGCCGGGGCGCACAGCACGGTGAGGGCGAAGACACCCGCGAGGGCTTGGGGGGTCATCATGGGTTGAATGCCCGGTTACCCATGGCACCACGGGGGGTTGCGCGCAGTTTTGCGCCGCGTGACAGGCCGGTTGCCATGCCTGCGAGTGCAAAGAAAAAGATGCCCAGATTCGGCAGGGTCGCGGTTAGCATCGACGATATGAACAGGGCGAAACACGCGGTCTTGAGCGCGCCTGCCACCGAGGCCAGTTCCGGGTCGTCCGCAGGGGCGCGCATCAGGAAAAAGTTGGCCAGAAACCCGAGATATAGCGCGGTGCCGATCAGGCCGATACTGCCCAGCGAGGCCAGCAACCAGTTCGAGGCGCGAATGCTGCCTAGCCCGGCACCGATCAGCCATGTGTCGGTGAAATTGCGGTAGGCCTGCGCGTTCCAGCTCATCCGTTCAACGCCGGAATCGGAGCCTACTTTGTCGAACAGTGTCCGGTCGAGGAATTGCGTAACCGGGTCGGCAAGTTGGTAACTGGCGATCAGTGCCAGCCCAGCCATCCACGCCACCACAAAGGCCACCACCGCAATCGACGAGGACCGCCGGCGCAGGGCCGGGCGGATGCGGCTGACCACCATGTAGCCGCCATAGGACATCGCGAAGATCACCAGCGCCACATAGGCCCCGGACGAGGTCGAGCGCAGCACGGCAATGCCGCTAAGCGCCAGCATCCACGGCGCCAGTCGCGCGCGCCCCGAGGTGGCCCAGTAGTGCAGCCAGAAGGCAAACAGCGCCAGCGAAAAGGTGCCAAAGGTCGACGCCTCGGGAAAGCCGCCGACCATGCGTTTCACCCCCGCCATATAGACCGAAACATGCATGGTGTAATTGGCCGAGCGGATCGGATCGAGCAGCCAGTCAAACCCGGCAGAGGCGCTGATGACGTCGATCCAGCCCAGCAGGGCATTGACCGATGTGGCGACGATCAGGGCGGTCAGGACCGCGCGGGAACTGGGGCGCACGCGCAGGATGGTGGCAAAGGACAGGAACGCCAGCGTAGACAGTAACATCTTGAAAAGTTGGGTGATATTGCCGGTGCCAAAGCGCAGGGGGATAGAGATGATGCCATTATCATTGGCGCTTCGGGACAGAGAATAAACAATGGTGTCACCGGCGAATACCAGCGGAAAGAACAGCGATGAGAACGCGCAATAGACAAACAGCGACACCAGAATGAACCCCGGTTGTTCCACCCGCATCGACCCCAGCACGCCGTTTGGTCCGCCCGGCGCGGCGATCACCAGCGCAAACAGCGCCACGGTCGCCAGTTCGATCTGACCGATGGTTGCGTTGCCCAGCGCCGGCAGGTTGAACGCGGCGGCAGCGCCAAACGGCAAGAGGATGAAAAACGCCCACATGCCCCTGACCGGCCCCTTGATCA
>NVQY01000148.1 GCA_002400675.1 Paracoccaceae bacterium
CCGAAACGCACCGGGCGGAAAACACCCCTGTTCGCGGGTATAGGGCCGGTCCCAATCACGCACGAGGTCCTCCATCGTGTGCGGCGCATTCTTCAGCGGGTTATTCTGCGCATCAATCCGCCCCTCTTCGATGTCGCGGATTTCCTCGCGGATCGCCAGCATTGCATCGCAGAACCGGTCCAGCTCGGCCTTGGTCTCGCTCTCGGTCGGCTCGATCATCAACGTGCCCGCCACCGGCCAGCTCATGGTCGGCGCGTGAAACCCGCAATCAATCAACCGCTTGGCGATATCATCCACCGTAACCCCGGCACTGTCGGCAAAGGGGCGCGTATCAATGATGCATTCATGCGCCACACGCCCCGTCTTGCCACGATAAAGCACGTGAAAGGCACCCTCCAGCCGCTCGGCGATATAGTTGGCATTCAGGATCGCCACCCGCGTCGCCTGCGTCAGCCCCTCGCCACCCATCATCAAGGTATACGCCCAAGAGATCGGCAACAAACTAGGCGACCCAAACGCCGCCGCCGAAACCGGCCCTTCGGCGTCCGGTCCGGTTGGATTGCCCGGCAAATGCGCTACCAGATGTTGCTTGACGCCAATCGGCCCCATGCCGGGACCGCCGCCACCGTGCGGAATACAAAACGTCTTGTGCAGGTTCAGGTGGGACACATCGCCCCCCAGATCACCCGGACGCGACAGACCAACCATGGCGTTCATGTTGGCACCGTCAATATAGACCTGCCCGCCATTGGCATGCACAATTTCGCACACATCGACCACGGTATCCTCGAACACCCCGTGGGTGGATGGGTAGGTAACCATGCACCCGGCCAGATTGTCCTTGTGCAACTCCGCCTTGGCGCGGAAATCCTCCAGATCAATATCGCCGTTTTCCGCCGATTTGATCGGGACAACTTTCCAGCCAACCATATGCGCGCTGGCCGGGTTGGTGCCATGCGCGCTCATCGGGATCAGACAGATGTTGCGATGCCCCTGCCCCTGCGCGCGATGCCACGCCGATATGGTCAGCAAGCCCGCGTATTCCCCCTGCGCCCCCGAATTGGGCTGCATCGAAATCGCATCATACCCCGTAATATCGCACAGCTTGGACGAGAAATCTTCGATCAGCTCATTATACCCCTCGGCCTGATCCTTGGGAATATACGGGTGCAGCGCGTTAAACTCGGGCCACGAAATCGGCATCATCTCGGCGGCGGCGTTCAGCTTCATGGTGCACGACCCCAGCGGAATCATCGCCCGGTCCAGCGCCAGATCGCGATCCGCCAGACGACGCATATAGCGCATCATCTCGGTCTCGGCCCGGTTCATATGGAACACAGGATGTTCAAGAAACGCGCTGGTGCGCAGCATATCCTCAGGCAACCGGTACTCCGGCGTCAGATCATCCGCGTCCAGAATAATCCCAAACGCGCGCCAAACGGCTTCGATGGTCGCAGGGCGGGTGCATTCATCCAGCGTGATCCCAACCTTCGAATTCCCCACCCGGCGCAGGTTCAACCCCTCACGTACCGCCGCCTGCAACACACCTCGTTGCAGCAACCCGACCTCTACAGTGATGGTATCAAAGAAATGCTCCGGCTCGACCAGAAACCCAGCCGCCTCCAGCCCCTTGGCCATGCGCACAGTCTTGCGATGAATCCGCTGCGCAATCGCCGTCAACCCCTCCGGCCCGTGAATCACCGCGTAAAACGACGCCATCACCGCCAGCAACGCCTGCGCGGTACACACGTTCGATGTGGCCTTTTCGCGCCGGATATGCTGCTCTCGGGTCTGCAACGACAGACGGTACGCGCGATGCCCGTGGCTATCAATCGACACCCCGACCAACCGCCCCGGCATCGACCTCGCATAGCCCTTCTTGGTCGCCATATAGGCGGCGTGCGGCCCGCCATAGCCCAACGGCACCCCGAACCTCTGCGTCGACCCAACGGCAATATCCGCCCCCATCGCGCCGGGTTCCTTCAACAAGGTCAGCGACAGCGGATCAGCCGAAATGATGCCAATCGCCTTGGCGGCATGAAGCGCCGCAATCTGATCGGTAAAATCGCGCACCCGCCCCAACGTACCGGGATACTGGAAAACGGCGCCAAACACGGCACTCGCATCCAATTCCTCAGGCTCTCCAACAATCACCTCAATGCCCAGCGGCGCGGCGCGAGTCTTGATCACCTCAATATTCTGCGGATGACAGTTGGCATCAACAAAAAACGCCCCCGCCTTGGTCTTGGAAATCCGCTGCGCCATGGTCATCGCCTCGGCGCACGCCGTCGCCTCGTCCAGCAACGACGCGTTGGCAATCTCCAACCCGGTCAGATCACTGACCATGGTCTGAAAATTCAACAACGCCTCAAGGCGCCCTTGCGAAATCTCCGGCTGATACGGCGTATAGGCCGTATACCACGCCGGGTTTTCCAGAATATTGCGCTGAATAACCGGAGGCGTGACCGTCCCGTGATACCCCTGCCCGATCAACGAAGTCAGAACCTTGTTCTTCTGCGCCACCTTGCGCATCGAATACAGCAATTCCTGCTCCGACTTGGCCTTGCCGAAATCAAGCGGTTCCTTCTGCCGGATCGCCGCAGGCACGGTGTCATCAATCAGCGCCTCCAGACTGTCCACCCGAACCACTTTCAGCATCTCTGCCATTTCGGTCGGCGACGGGCCAATATGGCGGCGATTGGCAAAATCATACGGCAGATATTCGATCGGCGTAAAGGTCATCACCGGAGTCCTCTTGGCTGCGGGGCCGCCCAGAACGCGCCACCCCATGCTTCTTCTTGTCTTAAATACTCCCGCCAGAGGCTCCCCCCCGACAACAAGCCCTAGCCGATGAACTTCTTATACCCGGCTTCATCCATGTAATCGTCCAAAGGTGCCGCATCCGATACCTTCATCTTGAAAAACCAACCCGCCCCGGTGGCGTCTTCATTGACCATCCCCGGATTCTCGACCAGCGCCTCGTTCACTTCAACGATCTCACCATCCAGAGGGGCCAGAATGTCGGACGCGGCCTTGACGCTCTCGATCACCACAACCTCTTCGTCCTTGGTGACTTCGGTGCCAACATCGGGCAACTCGACAAACACCACATCGCCCAACTGTTCAGCGGCGTGCGCGGTGATGCCGACAACCATCAGATCGCCTTCGGGCAACAACCATTCATGCTCTTCGGTATACTTCATTTCCATGCTCTTTCCTTACTTGTTCAACGTTTGAAATTCGCCGCCACAAACGGCAGCTTTGTCACAGTCAGAGGCAGACGCTTACCGCGCAATTCCCCGTAAACAACCGTACCCGGCTCGGCCATTCCGGCAGGCACATAGCCCATTGCAACCGGGCCGCCAACCGTCGGACCAAACCCGCCCGAGGTTATTTTGCCAATCACCTCGCCGCCCTCGGTGCCGGCAAACAATTCGACCCCCTCGCGCATCGGTGCGCGCCCCTCGGGACGCAATCCAACCCGCTTGCGCTCAGGCCCCTCGACGATCTGCGCCAGAACCTGCTTGGCCCCGGGGAAACCACCTTCCCGCTCGCCACCTGCGCGCCGAACCTTCTGAATCGCCCAGACCAATCCGCCCTCTGCGGGCAGCGTGTCCTCGTCAATATCATGCCCATACAGACAAAGCCCGGCCTCAAGACGCAGCGAATCGCGCGCCCCCAGACCAATAGGCATCACATCTTCATGCGCCAGCAACGCGCGCGCCAAATCTTCGGCCGCCTCCGCCGGCACCGAAATCTCGTAGCCATCTTCGCCAGTATACCCCGACCTCGACACCCAGCATTCCGCCCCGTTCAACTCAAGCGTGGCCACATCCATAAACCGCATCTCAGCCGCCGCCGGGTTCATCGCCGCCAACACACCTTCCGCCGCCGGACCTTGCAGAGCGATCAACGCGCGATCCTCAATGTAAGTCACCGAAATCTCCGGCTCCAACGCCGCGCGCATCCGGGCAATATCGGCTTCCTTGCAAGCGGCATTGACCACCACAAACAGATGATCACCGCGATTGGCAAACATCAGATCATCCAGAATGCCGCCCCGGTCGTTGGTGAACAGCCCGTACCGCTGACGCCCCTCGCGCAACCCCAGCACATTCACCGGCACCAGCGTCTCAAACGCCGCCGCTACCGCTGCGTAGTCTTCACCGCGCAAAATCACCTGCCCCATGTGGCTGACATCAAACAGCCCGGCCATGGCCCTTGTGTGCAGATGTTCGCCCATGATCCCGGCAAACTGCACCGGCATATCATAGCCGGTAAACGGCACCATTTTGGCCCCAAGTTCCACATGCAGCGCGTGCAATGGCGTTTTGAGCAAATCAGTCATGCCCTGTCCAGTCCTGTTGGCCGTGTGACATTGATCACCCCCGGCATCCCGTTCGCCCACGCGAAAAAACGCGCGCAAGCAGCGATGCCCCCTCTGTCCTTTCGCCTGAGATCGTTATCCCTTCGGCGGACGCATTTGCGCCTCTCTCCAGAGTTCTTTTCCGTGTATACGGTCCCTGAGCCTGAGAGTTTCCGGGGCGGTTGCTCCTTCGGCACCGGCTTTCGCCAGTTCTCCCGCATACACTGGTATACATAGCGCCGCCCCTGCGAGTCGGCAAGGGGCTTATCGGGGCGATTGCGGCGCGGTTCAAGGCCAATATCCGCCTGCTTGTACTTGCCGCGACCGTCGCCTAACGTCGGCCCGAATGCACGTTGCGAAAGCCCCGTTATGTCCCCAACCGTCTTTATCGCCGTGATCGGCGCGGCCCTGCTGCATGCCTCTTGGAATGCCCTGATCAAAGGCGGCGCAGACAAACGGGTGGCGATGGGCGCGGTCATGCTCGGGCATGTGCCGCTGGCGCTGATCGGCGTGGTGATGATGCCGCTGCCGACGGTGCAAAGCCTGCCCTACCTCGGCGCCGGCATCCTGCTGCATTTCGGCTATCAACTGTTCCTGATGCAATCCTACCGCATTGGCGACCTCACCCAGGTTTACCCCATCGCACGCGGCTCTGCGCCGTTGATCGTCGCCGGCATTTCGGTGCTGTTCCTCGGCGTGCATCTGGCCCCCATCGAACTGCTGGCCGTGTCCCTGATCGGTGCCGGAGTCCTCAGCCTCGCGCTGGTCCGGCGCGCCGACGGCAGGCGCAACGGCCACGCGGCGGCAATGGCGCTGACCACCGGATGCTTTATCGCCTCTTACTCGCTGGTCGACGGGCTGGGCGCGCGGCTGGCCGGCACGTCGCTGGGGTTTTACAGCTGGCTGGCGATCGGCAACAGCATCCTTGTGGTGACCTACCTGTCCCTGACCGCGCCAACGGCGCTGCGCGACATTGCCACCAAGGGACGGCGCGTGTTCGTAATCGGCGGCAGCGCGTCTTTCATTGCCTACGCGCTGGTCACATGGGCCTTTACCCAATCGCCGATTGCCCTGGTCACCGCCCTGCGCGAGGTCAGCATCATCTTTGCCCTGCTGATCGGCGTGGTCTTCCTGAAAGAACGCATTGATCTGGCCAAGGTGTTTGCCACCATGACCACCCTTCTGGGGGTGATCCTGCTGCGCTTTGCCCGTGGTTAAAACAGGTTGAAATACTCAGCCTGCTCCCACTCCGAAATACTGGCCAGATAGCGTTCCCATTCAAACCGTTTCAGCGTCACCAGATAGTCAACCGTTTCATCGCCCAGCGCCGCGCGGAACATGTCCGAACCATCAAACGCCTCAATCGCCGCGCCCAGACTTGTCGGCAGGGCGGTTGCGTCATTGTCATAAGGCGTCAGCGTCGGCTCGGGGGATTTGCGCCCCGACTGGATGCCCTCCAACCCGGCAATCACCTGCGCGGCCAGCGCCAGATACGGATTGGCCGTGGTGTCCGGCGCGCGGTTCTCAATCCGGCTGGCAGCATCGTTCGGCGTCATCAGCGCCCGGATCATCGCCCCGCGATTGTCGCGCCCCCACTGGATCTTCAACGGCGCCAACTGATAGGGCAGATAGCGTTTATAGCTGTTCACCGTCGGCGCAATCAACATTGAGCTGGCCGCCGCATGGCTCAGCAACCCGGCGATCCAGCCGTCGGCCTGTGGCGTCAACTCGCCGGCCTCCTGCGGAATAAACAGCGCCTTCCCGGTGGCAATATCGCTTAGCGACTGATGGATATGCCAGCCATTGGCCGACACGTTGGGCAGGCGCGGCTTGGCCATGAAACTGGCGTGCAGACCGCGTGCGGCGCAAACCTCTTTGACCATGGTGCGAAACATGATCAGGTTTTGCGCGTGCATCATCGGCGTGTCCGGATCGAAGGTGAATTCGAACTGCGATGGCCCCATCTCCACCTCGATTGACCGCACCGGCAACTCCAGCGCCTGCGCCGTGCGACGCAGATCATCCAACAAGGGTTCAACTTCGTTGTACCGGGTTTCGGTCAGATACTGATACCCCTGCGCCAGCGCGCGCGTCTGTGGCGGCTGCCCCGGCATGGTGGTCTGGCCATGCCCAAGCGCCGGATCAACCCGTTCGAACACATGAAATTCAACCTCCAACCCGATGGTGGCCGCCATGCCAGCCTCTGCCAGCCGCGCCACCGCATTACGCAGGATTGTACGCGGCGAAAAGGGGATCGGCGTGCCATCACGGTAAATCACATCGCAAAACAGCCACGCCGAATGCGGCGACCACGGCAGAATGCGGAAACTCTCGGGGTCCGGCAGCAGCAACACATCGCCAACCCCGCGCATCGCCCCCGACAGCAGCCCCGGTTCGTCCGACCAGACCGGAAACGCGGTGCGGTGCGAGGTGTCCTTCAACAGCAACGTCGACGGCACCGCGATGCCACTGGTAAACGCCGACGGCAGCGCCGCCGCAACGATGGTCTTGCCGCGCAAAACCCCGTGTTGATCGGCAAACAGCACCCGGATGGTTTCAAGGTCACTGGCCGCAACCCGCGCCAAAAGCCCGTTGATTGCCACGCGAGCTTGATCGTCGATCAACCCCATCCGCCCAAATGCCCCGTCGCGGAGCGGATCAGACATGTGCGTCCCACGGGCAAGCGGCCCGACGTTGCGTATCCGCCGTTTCGGTGGCCGTCTCCAGCGCACCATCATCCGCAATCGCGTCATTGGACACCGGCCCAACCAACGTCGCCGGATCGACCTCGCCCCACATGGGCAAATCCCCCCCGTGCCCGTCCTTCACCGCCGCAATAGCCGCGCGCAACATCCGCCGATAGCGAATGATCGCCACATCCGTCTTGCCCAGATGCTCCTGCGTGCGATCCTGAATCGCGCCCATCGACTCAACCGCCCACTGGTCATGCACGTTGATGTCCATGCCCATGCCGGTATAGGTCTCGCCCGCCTGTTCCTCCGGGTCGTAGCCATAGTTGTTATGCGCACCCTTCAAGGGCGCGTAATCCGGCAACCTGTGTTCCTTTAGCCGCTGTTCGCGCATCAACACCTTGTCCACCGGATCGGTGAAACTGGTGAACATCGAATACCAGTAACAGGTGGTGTCATCGACCGGCACATGCCACTGGGTGATGGTCATATCGCGCGACATCGGGATGCAGATCGCCTGCGGGAAAATCTGGTTGGTGACCCGCACATGGGTCTGCCCGCCGTCCAGATGACGCAGCGCGGTCAGGCGCAGGCCATAGTCGGTTTCATCCACGTTGATGTCGGGGCGCGGATAGTCGCGCAGAACCTTGGTGATCGGAATACCGGAATCGGCGGCGTTATCGCGAAACTGCTTACCATAGCTGTCAGCGGGGTCCTCGTCCTGCAAAAACCGATGCAGGAACGACGCGTGCGCCGGATCAATCCCCACCTCAAGCGCCTGAAGCCAGTTGCAATTCCACAAACCCTTAAAGGCAAACACATGACTGCCCGGCGCACGAAAACAGTCGAAATTCGGGAACGCAGGCGGATCGCCCGGCCCCATATAGGCCCAGATGATGCCGTTGCGTTCCACCACCGGATAGGCAGTTGATTTGACCTGCTCATGCATCCGCGAACCCTCGGGTTCGCCCGGTTGCTCGACGCATTGCCCACTGCGATCGAAATGCCAGCCGTGGAACGGGCAACGCAGGCCATTGTCCTCTAACCGGCCAAAACACATATCCGCGCCGCGATGCGGGCAATGACGCCCGATCAGCCCCAACTGCCCCTCCGTATCCCGAAACAGCACCAGATCCTCGCCCAACAAACGCACCGGCGCCACCGGCCGCGCGCCCATCAATTCGTCACTCAGCGCGGCGGGTTGCCAGTACCGGCGCAATACCTCGCCCGTGTCACTACCGGGACCAACCCGGGTCAGACTATCATTCAATTCCTGGCTGATCATTGGTGAATTCCTTCGTTTGTAGACACGCAACTTATTGAGGCGCGGGAAAGTGTCAAGCCTGTGCCCGCCCGCTCTAATCCGCCGTCCACCCACCATCCACCAGCAACGACGTCCCCGTCACCAATGCCGAGGCATCCCCCGCCAGATACAGCACCGCGCCCATGATGTCGCCAACCTCACCCGGTCGGCCCAGCTTGATCATGTCATTGATCCACGCCATCCGTTCGGGATCGTCAAAGGTCTTTTGCGTCAATGGCGTGCGGATGAACGTCGGCGCCACCGCGTTGATACGAATACCCACCGGACCCCATTCAATCGCCATCGCCTTGATCATCCCCTCAAGCCCGAACTTGGACGCGCAGTAAACTGTGCGCCCGGCCCCGCCCACATGGCCCATCTGCGACGAAATATGAATGATCGCACCCTTGGTCCCGGCCTCTTGCATCGCCTCTGCGGCCCAGACGGACAGGAAATAGGCCGACCTCAGGTTCAAATCCATCACCCGGTCGAAATCTTCGGGCGTGGTCTCTAACGCCGTGACCGGATGCGCGGTTCCGGCAGCGTTAACCACCACGTCATAAACCTGCCCGCGCACGGCAGCCTCTAACGCGCCAAGGTCGCTCTGATCCAGAACCAGCGCCTCAGCCGAACAACCGCGCGCACGCAGCGCGGCCACGGTCGCCTCTAGCCGCTCAACCCCACGCGCGGCGCAGACCACATGCGCGCCAGCCTCGGCCAAAGCCACGGCGCTGGCCTGTCCGATGCCGGACGAGGCCCCACTGACAAAGGCGCGTTTACCATCCAGCCGGAACGAAGGGGTGCGGGGCAGGTCAATCATCACTCATCTTTCAGACAGGGGTGTTCAGGGCTGCAACTGCCATTGGCCTTCCGCATTGCGACAGACGCGGGTGCGGATTTCCTTGGGCTTGTCCGCGCCCTTGGGAAAGGCGAAATGCTGCACATACGCGCAGTTATCGCGCATCGCCGCCAGCTTGGCGGTGCCGTGCGATTTACTTGTCGGATTGGCCCATGACACCACCTTGCCCGGTCTCGGCGTTCCGGTGGCATAAAGGGACTCCCCCGCCGCGCTAAGCATCGCAAAATCATCCGGGGTCAGCCCGATTTCACGAATGATCTTACCCAACGGCTTGGCCGCAAGACCGCCCACCCCCATGGTCAGTTCTGCGGCCATCACCCCGGCCAGCACCATCGCAGAAAAAATACGTTTCATCGAACCCTCGGCCTGTTTGCGGACAAAATATCCGGGCTGTTATCGACTTGGTTACACCGCGCTGCAAGACTTGTCCAAACCTTCGGCGGCATACCCGCCCCGATCTTCAAATTTTCCCGAACAAAGCTATTTCATCATCTGGTCTTGGACTGTAATCCGCTTTACCCTCATAGTGCGCCAACACCCCCTGAATTTGAGGTCATGATGTCCAGCCCACGCTATTACGCACCCCAAGGCGGCCACCCGGATCAAACCCAGCTTTTGACCGACCGCGCCATTTTCACCGATGCTTACGCGGTGATCCCCAAGGGTACGATGCGTGATATCGTGACCTCGTTCCTGCCCGGCTGGACCGGCACGCGCCTGTGGGTGCTGGCGCGCCCGATGACCGGATTTGCCGAGACATTCTCGCAATACATCATGGAAGTGCAACCCGGCGGCGGCAGCGATCACCCCGAAAACGATCCAACCGCCGAGGCGGTCCTGTTCGTCGTCGAAGGCGCGGTAACCCTGACCATCAATGGCACGCCCCACGTGCTGGACCCGGGCGGATACGCCTATCTGCCGCCCGGATCGGACTGGACCCTGCACAACCGCGCCGGACCAGTCGCGCGGTTCCACTGGATTCGCAAATCTTACGTCCCCGCCCCCGGCCTGTCCGCGCCCGACGCATTTGTCACCAGCGATCAGGCCGTCACCCCCAACGTGATGCCCGACACCGAAGGCCGCTGGGCCACCTCGCGCTTTGTCGACCCCACCGACCTGCGCCACGACATGCATGTGACAATCGTCACCTTCCAACCCGGCGGTGTGATTCCCTTCCTTGAAACCCATGTGATGGAGCACGGCCTCTATGTGCTCGAAGGCAAGGCCGCCTACCGCCTTAACCAGGACTGGGTCGAAGTCGAGGCCGGCGATTTCATGTGGCTGCGCGCGTTCTGCCCGCAAGCCTGTTACGCTGGCGGACCGGGGCCGTTCCGCTATTTGCTCTATAAGGACGTGAACCGCCACATGCCGCTAACCCTGGGCAATCGCTAAAGATCAAAAACGGGGATTTGCAGTCTGGCCCGGAACCGTTACCCTGAGCCAAAGAGTGCCCGCATGATTCATCGCGCATATACCCAATGATAACGGAGTGACCGGCAATGAAATTCGGACTTTTGGCGGTTGTTGCCTTGCTTGCGGCCTGCACTCAGCAACAGACGGATGCGCTCTGGTCAACCCAACTGGCCACGGCGGAACAACCGGGCACCGAGTACGTCACAGTTCTGGGGCGCACGTGGACGGTCTATCCATCGCCAGACCAACCCGGTGTCTATGTGGCCCAGCGCGACAACCTTGACCTGAACCCATACGGTGCCCCTTCTGCGCGTCGTTCCCCTCAGGCTGTGCGGGCGATCCAGCTGGCGACCGGATGCCGGGTGGTGTCTTCGACGATGATTCAGGACACCTCGGCCCGGTTCTTTGCCTCGGTTGTCTGCAAGTAATCCGCCTTGGGATCGGCTCCGATGGCCTCTGACAGGGCGCGCGCCGACGCGGTGACCTTCTCACTCAGGCGCTGAACATCGCCGTCCCTGATCCGGCTTGACGGACCAGACACCGAAATCCCCGCCACCGCCTCGCCAAACGCATCGTAAACCGGGGCAGCGATACAACGCATCCCGTCGGTCTTTTCATCCGCATCAAAAGCAAACCCTCGTGCCCTTGTAAGGTCAAGATCGCGGGCCAGCGCCTCGTGATCCGCCAGCGTCTGATCGGTATACCGCGTCAGATGCCGCCCCGTCAAAATCACCTTGCGCCGATCCGCAGGCATAAACGCCAGCAACGCCTTACCAATGCCCGACGCGTGCATTTCCGACGTACTGCCCGGCGGAAAAAACGCCCGGATATGCGCGTGGGTTTCAACCTGCGAAACAAACAGAACCTCTCCGTTGCGTTCAATCCCAAGGTTCGCAGTCTCGCCCGTGGCCCCCATCAGCGACCGCAGGATCGGGCGCGCACTATCCACAAGACTGGTGCGGCGCAGGAACCCGGCCCCAATCAGAAACGTACCGGCCCCGATGCTCCACACTTGAGTATTCTCGTCAAACGCCACCAACCCGCGCCCCTGAAACGTGGTCAGCACGCGGTAAATCGTCGCCGGGGATTGTCCCAGATCGCTGGCCAGCGCCGACAGGGTGATGCCGCCGATTTCCGACAATCGTTGCAGCACGACAATGGCGCGATCCAGCGATTTGATCGTATTCTGGTCGGTTTTGTCATACCAGTCGCGCGGCCGCCCACGCGGACGCCGTTTGGCGGAATCGACGGATTGCGAAGGCGACATGGCGATTCTTTCCCTAGTTATGAAAAACGCTTCCATCATATGAAAAATACAAGCCGCTGTAAATACAGCATTTTCCCACCCCTCGACAATCACGACATAGATTTCGAAAAAATTGAACCAGCCACCCCCACCCCGTACCTTGAGGGAAATCAATTCAGCCCTGCCCTCAGGAGACCTAAAGATGAGCTTTCAAAACCCCGTTTTCATCCCCGGCCCGACCAACATCCCCGAAGCGGTGCGCAAGGCCTGCGACATGCCCACCATCGACCACCGCTCTCCCTTGTTCGGGCAAATCCTGCACCCGGCACGTGCAGGCGTGCAAAAGGTTCTGAAAAGCACCTCCGCCGAGGTTTTCATCTTCCCCTCGACCGGCACAGGCGGCTGGGAAACCACGATCACCAACACCCTGTCGCCCGGCGACCGGATTCTGATCGCGCGCAACGGCATGTTCTCGCATCGCTGGATCGACATGTGCCAGCGTCACGGGCTTAAGGTCGAAATCGTTGAAACCACATGGGGTGACGGCATTTCCGCCGCGCGCTACGAGGAAATTCTGACCGCCGACAAATCAGGCAAAATCCGCGCGGTTCTGGCCACCCACAATGAGACCGCCACCGGCGTGCTGTCCGACATCGGCGCGATACGCCGGGCGATGGACGCCGCAAACCACGATGCAATGCTGTTTGTCGACGGGGTCAGCTCGATCGGATCAATGGATTTCCGCTTTGACGACTGGCGCGTCGATGTGGCCGTGACCGGGTCGCAAAAAGGCTTCATGCTGCCCGCCGGTCTGGCCATCGTCGGCTTTAGCGAAAAAGCCATGCAGGCGACCGCCACCGCGCAGCTGCCGCGTACCTTCTTTGACGTGCAGGACATGGGTGCCGGCTATGCCAATAACGCATTCCCCTATACGCCCCCGGTTGGTCTGATCAACGGGTTGAAAATGACCTGTGACATGCTGCTGAACGAGGGGCTGGAAAACGTCTTTGCCCGTCATCACCGCATCGCCACAGGGGTTCGCCGCGCGGTGGCCGCATGGGGTCTGGACCTGTGTGCCACATCACCGGATGTCTATTCCGATACGGTCAGCGCCATTCTGGTGCCCAACGGCTTCAACGGCACCGACATCGTCACCCACGCGGCGGAAAAATACGGCGTTGCCTTTGGCGTTGGGCTGGGCGAGGTCGCGGGCAAACTGTTCCGCATCGGCCACTTGGGCAGCCTGACGGACGTGATGACCCTAAGCGGCATCGCCACCGCCGAAATGTGCATGGTCGATCTGGGGATGAAGATCGAATTGGGGGCTGGCGTTGCCGCCGCGCAGGACTACTATCGTCAGGTTGACGCACAAGAACAACAAGACGCGGCGTGAAAAAGGACAGCGACACGATGTATATACCCACCTTTCAGGATGTGATCGACGCGCACGAGCGCATCCGCCCCTATGTGCACCGCACCCCGGTTCTGACCTCGACGTTCCTCAATGAACTCACCGGGGCTGAACTGTTCTTCAAGTGCGAGAATTTTCAAAAAGCCGCCGCGTTCAAAGTACGCGGAGCCTCTAACGCGGTGTTCGGGTTAAGCGACGAAATGGCCGCGCGCGGTGTCGCCACGCACTCCAGCGGCAACCACGCGTTATCGCTGGCCTATGCCGCCGGACGGCGCGGAATCCCCTGCCATGTGGTGATGCCGCGCACCGCGCCGCAAGCCAAAAAAGACGCGGTGATCGGCTATGGTGGCAAGATCACCGAATGCGAGCCCTCCACCAGCAGCCGCGAAGAAGTGTTCGCGCAGGTGCAGGCACAAACCGGTGCCGATTTCGTGCACCCCTACAACGACCCGCGCGTGATCGCCGGGCAAGGCACATGCAGTCGCGAGTTGGTCGAACAGGTCGAAGGGCTGGACGCCGTGGTCGCGCCGATTGGTGGCGGCGGGATGATTTCCGGCACCTGCCTGAGCCTGTCCAACATCGCGCCGGGGGTGAAAATCTATGCCGCCGAACCGGAACAGGCCGATGACGCCGCGCGGTCATTCCGCGCCGGACACATCATTGCCGACGACGCGCCGGTGACGGTGGCCGACGGGTTGAAGGTGCCGCTGAAAGAGTTGACATGGCATTTTGTGTCAAACCACGTCACCGATATTCTGACCGCCTCGGAACAGGAAATCATCGACGCCATGCGCCTGACATGGGCACGCATGAAGATCGTGATGGAGCCGTCGTCCGCCGTGCCGCTGGCAACCATCCTCAAGAACAAAGACATCTTCGCGGGCAAACGCGTGGGCGTCGTCATAACCGGTGGCAATGTCGATCTCGACAGCCTGCCATGGATGTACAAAACGGAACAAGGAGAGTGAAATGAACGTACAAAATGACCTTTCGGGGCTTGAAGTTGGCTTTGACGTGCCTGCCCTGCCCGGCATGGACGAGGCGGATATTCAGACGCCCTGCCTGATCCTTGACCTTGACGCGCTGGAACGCAACGTCAGGAAAATGGGTGAACTGGCCGCCGAAATGGGCGTGCGCCATCGCGCGCATGGCAAGATGCACAAGTCGGTTGATGTGGCCAAGTTGCAGGAACGTCTGGGTGCGTCAGTTGGCGTGTGTTGTCAAAAGGTTAGCGAGGCCGAAGTGTTCGTGCGCGGCGGTATCAAGGACGTGATGGTGTCCAACCAAGTCCGCGACCCGGCCAAGATCGACCGTCTGGCGCGTATGCCCAAACTGGGCGCGCGCATTCTGGTTTGCGTCGATGATCCCGACAATGTCGCCGATCTGGCCGCAGCCGCGCAAAAGCATGGCACTGAGTTGGAATGTCTGGTCGAGATTGATTGCGGCGCAGGGCGCTGCGGCGTGACCACCAGCCAAGACGTTGTAAACATTGCCAAATTGATCGACGCCGCCGATGGTCTGAAATTTGCAGGGATTCAAGCCTATCAGGGCGCGATGCAGCATATGGATCTGTATAAGGACCGCGAGGCCAAGATCGACATTGCCGTGGCCATGGTCGCCGATGCAGTGACCGCATTGAAAAGCCAGGGGTTAGAGTGCGACATCGTCGGTGGCGGCGGCACGGGATCGTATTACTTCGAAGGCAATTCAGGGGTTTATAACGAACTTCAGTGCGGGTCGTACGCGTTCATGGATGCGGATTACGGCCGGATTCTGGACAAGAATGGTCGCCGTATTGATGACGGCGAGTGGGAGAATTCGCTGTTTCTGCTGACTTCGGTGATGAGCCATTCCAAGGCCGACAAGGCGATTGTCGATGCCGGGTTGAAGGCGCAGTCAGTGGATTCCGGTTTGCCCACCGTGTACGGGCGCGATGACAAGGTTGAGTATCTCAAGTGTTCGGACGAACACGGCGTGGTTGGCGATCCTGACGGGGTGCTCAAGGTCAATGACAAGCTGCGGCTGGTGCCGGGGCACTGTGATCCGACCTGCAATGTGCATGACTGGTACGTTGGGGTGCGCGGTGGCAAGGTCGAGACCCTTTGGCCAGTGTCGGCGCGCGGCAAGGCGTTTTAATCGCGCCAAGGCGCGAGGCCTTCGGCGAGGATATTTAACAAACAGAAGAAGGGGGGCGGTTTTGCATGAGGCGAAGCCGTTTCCCCGAATGGAGCAGGCGATATGTGGATTGTACCCGAGGCGGCGATTGCCGATCTGATTACACCCGAGGCGAGTTTTGAGGCGGTCGAGGCGGTGTTTGGCGCCATGTCGCGTGGGGATGCCTATAATTTTCCGGTAATTCGGGAATCGATTGGCCACGCGGATGCGCTTTATGGGTTCAAGTCTGGGTTTGACCGGGCTGGGCTGAATTTGGGTTTAAAATCAGGTGGTTATTGGCCGGGGAACGAGGCCAAGGGGCTGACCAATCATCAGTCCACGGTGTTTTTGTTTGATGCCGATACTGGCAAGTGCAGTGCTTGCGTGGGCGGCAATCTGTTGACCGCCTTGCGCACGGCGGCGGCGAGTTCGGTGTCGATCAAGCATTTGGCGCGGGCGGATTCGAAGGTTCTGGGCATGATCGGGGCCGGGCATCAGTCTGCGTTTCAGATGCGCGCCGCCGTTCAGCAGCGCAATTTCGACAAGGTGATCGGCTGGAATTTCCATCCGGAAATGCTGAGCCGACTGGAGGAGACTGCGGGCACTTTGGGATTGCCGTTTGAGGCGGTTGATCTGGACCGGTTGGGGCAAGAGGCGGATGTGATCATTTCCATCACCTCGAGTTTTGATCCCATTCTCAAGGCGGCGCAGGTCAGTGCTGGCACGCATATCGCCTGCATGGGCACGGATACCAAGGGCAAGCAAGAGGTTGAGGCGGAACTAGTGGTCAAAGCCACGGTGTTTACCGACGAAGTGGCACAGGCCATCAGCATTGGCGAATGTCAGCACGCGATTGCCGCCGGAATGATCGAGCAAAGCGCGATTAATGAATTGGGTGCGGTGATCAACGGCACCCATCCGGGGCGCACGTCGGCGGGCGAGATTACGTTGTTTGACGGCACGGGCGTAGGGCTTCAGGATCTGGCGGTTGCGGCGCGTGTGGTTGAACTGGCGATTGCCAAGGGCGTGGCCATCGAGGTTGATTTCTGAGGGCGGCTGGAACTTGGGTCATTGCGGTGGACAAACCATCGGCAATGGCCACAGATGAGGCATCCGAAACCCAGTGCCGAAAGTCTGCGCCATGTCCACACGCCCTGTTCGCATTGCCATCAATGGATTTGGCCGGATCGGCCGGTCCGTGCTGCGGCTGTTGGCCACGTCGCGGCGCGATAACCCGTTCGAGTTGGTGGCGATCAACGATATCGCGCCGCTGAAATCCTGCGCCTATCTGTTTCAGTACGACAGCGTGTTTGGCCCCTTTCCCGGCACCGTGGACCATGGTGAAAATGCGCTGGTCGTCGACGGCACGCAGATTGCGTTTCATTGCGTCGAGGATATTCGCGATCTGGACTTGTCGGGTGTTGATATTCTGCTGGAATGCACCGGGGCCGCCGGGGGCCGGGCGCGCGCGGCGCGTGGGTTAGAGGCGGGGGCGGACACGGTTCTGATCTCGGGGCCATCGGCGGCGGCGGATGTTACCGTGGTGTTGGGCGCGAACGACGCTGATCTGGGGGATCATCGGATCATTTCCAATGCGTCCTGTACCACCAATGCCTTGGCACCGTTGTTGAAGATTCTGGACGGCGAATGGGGGGTCATCAGCGGGCACATGACCACGGTGCATTGTTATACTGGGTCGCAGCCAACGATCGACAAACCGCGCGACGATCTGGCCCGAAGCCGGGCGGCGGCGCTGTCGATGGTGCCGACCACCACCTCTGCCGGGAAGCTGATCGGTGAGGTATTGCCAAACCTCAAGGGGCGGATCGAAGCGCGGGCAATCCGGGTGCCGACCGCCAGTGTGTCGGCCATTGATCTGACGGTTCAGACCCGCGTGCCCGTGGATGCAGGCATGGTGAACGACCGGTTACAGCAGCTAGCGGCGCAGTCACCCCTGTTGGGTTGGATCACCCAGCCGCTGGTGTCGACCGACCTGCGCGGGCGGCCGGAATCGATCATTCTGAGCGGGCCGGAAACGTCGGTGTCCGTTGGCGGAATGCTGCGGTTGTTTGGCTGGTATGATAATGAGTGGGGGTTTTCCAACCGTCTGCTGGACATGGCTATTCTGATTGCCGCCCGAAAGTAGCGACAGGTTTGGCAGTGCACGCGGACCCTGCGCCGGGGCGGTCTGGCGGCGATCTAAACCCTTGTCACGCGACAGATCCACCCTTGGGCGTGGACCCGTTACCCCATTGCATAATACGCCGCCAGAACGAGATTTTCGGCGGTGTCGGGTCGAGATAGGGGATCATCACCACCGGGTTGAAACCCAGTTCGCGTTTCATCTGTGCGGCGGTGCGGATCACCGGGTTGCGCAGCTCTGCCCAGAACGCCAGCGCCACGCCAAGGGCGATGCTTAGTATGCCGCCAAGAACTGCCATCCGTTTGCGCCCGCCGGTGACCGGGAAATCCGGCAGGGCGGCGGCTTCTATCACCGTCAGGTTTTCGCCTTGCCGGGCATTTTCGATGCGCAATCCCACCTCGGCCTCGGCCCGGTGGGTCGACATCACGTCAAGCTGGCTGCGCAACAGACGCGTCTGACGGTCGTACACCCCCAGTTTGCGTTCGATTTCCGGCGAGGTGTTCAGCGAATTCTCAAGGTCGCTCTTGCGGTCCTGCAACAGTTGCCGCTGGGCGGACATGGTTGCCAGTTGCTCGTCCAAATCCTCTTGTTTGCGCTTGGCTGTTGCGCGGCGTTCGGTGCGTTGCACGTCTTCGGCCTCGCGGTTGACCAGGATGATTTCCCGATCCAACAGCAACAACGCCTGATTCAGATTGCCGATTTCCCTCCGCCTGAATTCGACGCTGCCGGGCAACGCCAGATAGTTTTCGTTGCGGAACTCGGCAATCTGCGCCTCCAGGGTATCCATTTCCGCGCTAAGTTCTTCCTCTTGCGCGCTAAAGAACGCCAAAGTTTCGCGCGCCTGTTCAATGCGTGAATTGACGCTAAGCGCGATGGTGCGGCGCGACAATTCGCTTGCCACTTGCTGGGCCTGCGCGGCGATGGGCATTTCGGCGGTGATCGACAGAACGGCGACCGTGCCGTCATCGGAATAGCCTTCGCGTGCTGCGGCCACGCCTTCGATTTTCACAGCCTTGCGAAAACGATCCACCAGTTCGCTGGGTTTCAGGTCAGGAAATTCGGCGTAAAGATTGTAGGCACCGATGATCTCAAGCAGGCTTCCACGCGTCATCAGGCGCTGTTCGATCAGTTGCAGGCGGCGGGCCGATGACCCGGCCACCGTGGAGGGGGCGAGATCGTTGGCAATCATCGGGCGGGCAATCTGGATCACTTCGGTGGCGCTGTAGAGATGCTTTTGGCTAAGCGCGAAAAGCAGGGAAAACACGCTTCCCAGCAGGGTGACAAACAATATCAGTCGCGCCCGGCGGCGCAGCATGTCGATCAGGTCGTCCAAGGTGTTGATCGGGCCCATAATCTGTTTCCCAAGTCCTGTATCGGTGTGTTCCCGCGCACATCAGCGCGATCAGATGGCGGGCAGATGACGGGCCGGTAGCCTGACATCTGGTAAAGTAGTGTCAGGCGTCTGCGTCTTCGCCGCCAGCCGTGCGGGCGCGGTTAAGGATGATCCCCAAAAGCTGGGATTGCCCCTTGAGGGTGCGTTCGCAGGCGGCGATATGCTTGGCC
The DNA here is from genome assembly GCA_002400675.1 of Paracoccaceae bacterium. GTDB lineage: Bacteria > Pseudomonadota > Alphaproteobacteria > Rhodobacterales > Rhodobacteraceae > NVQY01. Next base: position 19,149 of record NVQY01000148.1, read on the forward strand.
GTTGTCCGGGTGCCGTCCGCAACCATCAGAACCCCGTCAACATGCGGCAGAAACGCCGCCAGATCGTCATATTCCAGGATCGGTGGCAGATCATAGATCACCACATCAGGCCGCAGCGATTGCGTCATCAGGTCAAGCGTTTCACCACTGCGCGCGTCATGCAGGATTTCGGCGGCCGCGTCGTCGGGGGCCGATATCAGGCCAAGCCCCAGTGTCTTGGACGCGCGCACAAGATGCTGTTCCATTGGCACATTGCCGGCCAGAAACCCGCGCATGTCGCCAACGCCCTGCATGTTCAGCGTCGCCGCAATACCCGGATTGCGGTGGTTGAGGTCCATCAGAACCGTGCGGCTACCGGGGATGCGAGCCAGACTTTGCGCCAGATTGATTGCGGTAAAAGTGGTGCCACACCCCTCAGTGGGCGAAGCGATGGCGATCCGGCCCCAACCGTGGGCGCGCAGCGCTTGCAGCAGGCGCGTACGCAACAGATCGAACGCCTTTGCCCCCGGATCGCGGCGAAAGTAATTGACCAAAGGCGAACCGGGCAGGAATTGCCGCTGCACGTCGGCAGGCGCCAGCGGGAGGGTGTCCCATTCATCCAAAAGCGGCGTGTTGGTGGCAAGCGAAACCGGCAGCGAGCCATCCGTATGGGCGACAAGCGCGGACCCGGTCGCACGGTTCGAGACACCGCGCCGGAACCGTTTATTCTTGCGATTGGTCATGGGGCGTCCACCCTGACTGTGCGGCGGGGGCCCCGTGCGATCATCAGCGTCACCAAGCAAAAACGACTGGTCATTCATGATCCTCCCTCCGTGCCCATTTCGCCGCAATGGGCGACGGACAGACAGGTGTATCCTAGCCCATCCATTGTCAGTAACCGGTCTGGCGCACAACGACACCAACGGTTCTGATCAACAAACCAATATCAAACCTCAGCGACATGTCGCTGTAATATTGCGCATCGACCTTGCAGCGAACCGAAAACCGGTTTTCGTTGCGCGCCGACACCTGCCACAGCCCGGTAATCCCCGGTTGTACGGCAAAATACGCCTGCGCGTCGCCATATAGCGGCAGTTGCTCGGGCATCATCGGGCGCGGGCCGACAAGGCTCATCTCGCCTTTCAGGACATTCCACAACTGCGGCAACTCGTCCAGAGACGTGGCCCGCAGAAACCCTCCGACCGGGGTGATCCGCGGGTCGCATTTCAGCTTTTGTGTGGTTTCCCATTCTTCACGCAACGCGGGGTCGTTTTCCAGATAGGTGGCCAGCAGATCATCCGCATCCCGTACCATCGTGCGCAATTTGAGGATAGAAAACCGACTGCCATCCTTGCCCAGCCGGTCCTGCCGATAAAACGGCCGCCCACCCTCAAACGCAAGCGCAAGGGCGCAAAACGCGATCAGCGGGACGGACACTGGCAAGGTGGCGAGCACAAACAGGACATCGCAAATCCTTTTGCCTACGCCGCGATACAGCGAATGGGCCGGCTTGGCGGGTGGCTGTTCGACAATTTTGGGACCAACAGCGGCAAACCGATGGTTTCTATTGGCGGGGACACCCGTTGCCCAGGCCATTTGACCAACGTGATGCACAGAATGATGCGCCGAGTGGCGCACCGGGTGCATCAACTGCGATGAAATCCCGTCTGACTCGTAATTCTTCATAAACCGAAACCCCACCATCGGAACTCAAACAGACCATTCCGGCCCCGTTGAGGCACCGGTTTGAATACGCATTTTGGCTTTTCCCCGTTTGGACCCGGCACCTGATACAGCAGCAGATGCCTGCGATCGTTCAGGGACAAATTCCTGCCCCAAAAAAGCCACGTTAGGAAAATAGCCCGAGAACGGCGGAATTTAAGATTTACACCAGAAACAGTTTGTTTCCGTCCAATTCAGGGCAAATCAGCCCGGTTTTGGTGGGACTTCAATGATTTCCTTGAAACCGCCCGATCCAATGCCCCCGAATGACCGGGGATTGTTTCCCAAAGCGGTCATGCACAGACCCCGGTGATCCCCGGGAGAGCGTTTGATTCTCTTGGTCGCGCGGGACAATTTGCCAAAGAGCAGAGCGCGTGCAAACACGCCCCCATTGCTGCGCCGGGCGGTTCAGCCGTTGCGAAACACGCCGGGTGTTTTTCCCGTCCATCGTTTGAACGCATCACTAAAACTGCTAAGCCCCGAGTAGCCCAGCAAAAAAGCGATTTCGGCAAGAACCAGGCTGCTGTCGCGCAAATAGCTCAGCGCCAACGATTTGCGCAGTTCCTCAAGCACTTTGAAAAAGGTTGTCCCGTCGCCCGACAACCGGCGCGACAAGGTGCGCGGACTCATCCCAAGGGCGCGCGCGACGTCTTCGAGGGTGGCCTCGCCCAGCGACAGGCGGTCCGATATCAGCCGTTCCACGTCGACCACCAGAGTCGGGGTGTTGTCGTGCGCCTTGATTTCCAGCGCGTGTTCGCAACAGTTCCTGAGAACCTTGTACAATTCACTGTCGGCGGTCGCCAAAGGCAGGTCCAGATCCGCAGCTTTGAATTTGATAGAGTTTTCGCGGCTGCCAAAATGAACCTTGCAGCCAAAGTATTTCTCAAACGCTGCGATGTTTTCATTGCGCGCGTGGCAAAAGGTGACCTGTTCGGGGTAAATCCTTCGGTTTGCGGCGTTGTAGAGGAAATTCATCAGCCCAGCGGCGGCAAATTCGACAAACTGACGCCGCCGTACACTTTCTGGTACGCGGAAATGCCAGGTAAGCGTGCCGTCAACTGGCAGCCTGTCACAATCTATCTCGATCGCATCGCTGAACACCCGGCGATAGCGTTCCAGATTTTTCAACAGGTCCATAACCGTGGGCGACGACACTCCAATAAAATAGATCAGCCCTGCGCGGCGTGTCAGCCGCTTTTGGCCACAGGTAAATCCCAGCAGGTCATTATTGGCAATCTGCGCGGCGTTCTCATAAAACGCGGCGATCCGGTCAAATTCCACCACCGGGTGTTCCGGTTCCAGCATCTCTTTGGTCAGCCCGTGGTCCCGGTAGATCTGTTGTTCCGTGAACCCCCGGTCAAGCAGGTCCTGCGCCAGCGTTTTGGCATAGACCGCCCCGTGGGTCGGATAGTGAGCACGCATGATATCAGCCCCTTTGCCACTGGAAACAAGGACGGCGTAGACGCGTGTGCAATCGTCGTAACGTAAATGGGCAGTTCATTGGAAAATAGCCTGAAACACTGTGTTGCCCCCATCATAACACCGTATTTCAGATATTCGCCTGCTATTTGGCGGCGATTCCGAATCTTTTGACCTGCATTCCCGGTCGCCCTGCGCGCCCGATCCCCAGATATATAGTGGACAGGGCAAGGGGCACGATGAGGTCCCCGGCCCTCGCCCAACCAAAAAAATTCAAACCAAGGCGGGACAAATTATGAGCAGATTGATTGAAATGGAAGCCTTTGCCACGGTGATCGAAGAGGGCGGATTCACCGACGCCGCCCGCAAGATGGGGATTTCGAAATCGTCGGTCTCGAAACATGTCACATCACTGGAATCGCGTCTTGGCGCGCGCCTGCTTAGCCGCACCACCCGAAGTGTGAACCCGACCGAAATCGGCCTTGCCTATTATGATCGCACCGCCCGGATTCTGAACGATGCCGGCGAGGCGGATGCCTTGGTGGCGGCCCTGCACGCGACGCCTTCGGGGGCGCTGCAAGTCAGCGCACCCAATGATTTCGGGGCGCATATGGTGGCCCCGCTGATGGGGTCGTTCCTGAAAACCTACCCCGAGATTTCGGTGAACCTTGAACTGGGGCGGCGGGATGTGGACCTGATGGGGGACGGGTTTGACCTTGCCATCCGCATGGGCGAACAAAAGGACAGCACCCTGCGCAGCCGCAAGCTGTGCGATGTGGAGCACCGCCTTGTGGCCAGCCCGGCCTACCTGTCGGAACACGGCGCGCCGCAGCAGGTTGCCGACCTGATAGATCACAGCCTGTTGCAATCGTCCAACCGCCCGGGTCAGGGAATATGGAAACTGACCACCCCGGACGGGGCCAAGATGCGGCTAAGCGCCAATGGAGGCTTTTGCGTCAATGACGGGCAAGTGTTGTTGCAGGCGGCAATGTCAGGAATGGGGATCGCGTGGTTGCCCGACTTCCTTTACCGCGAGGCGCTGAATGACGGGTCGCTGGTTCAGGTTTTGCCGTCGCTGCCGAGGGACAGCCAAAGCGTGTATATGGTGTTCCCGCCGGGGCGGTTCACCCACCCCAAGACCCGCGCGTTTATCGACTTTCTGGCGGCTGTGCGGTTTTGAAACCTGTGTGGCAGGGGCCTGTGCGTCCTAGCCGCCATACCCCAGCAGGCGCGGGAACCACAGCACAAGGTCGGGCACCAGCGTGATAATCAACAGGGCCACAATCAACGCCAGAAGGAACGGCCACACTTCGACGATCATATCGCGCATCGGCGCGCCGGTGGTGGCGTTGATCACAAATAGCAAGACTCCGTAAGGTGGGGTGATCAGGCCGATCATGGTGTTGACGACGACAACGACTCCGAAATGCACCAGATCAATGCCGAGTTCGCGCGCAGCGGGCAAAAAGATCGGAATGATCACCAGCAGAATCGTCGTGGCATCCAGAAACGCGCCCAGCAGCAACAGAAACAGATTGACCATCAGCAGAAATTCCACCGGCGACAGGTCGATGGTGCCCAGATAGGCCGACACGGTGTTGGGGATATTTTCGCTGGCAACGATATAGTTGAAGATCAGCGCGCCACCGATCACCAGCCCCACCGAGGACGACGACCGCGCGCTGTTTGACAACAGGTCATAGGTGTCGCGCAGGCTGATCGCCCGGTAAAACACCGCTGCCAGCAGGAACGCATAGGTGGCGGCGACCGCCGCGGCCTCGGTCGGGGTGGTGGCACCGCCATAGATGCCGAACAACAGGATAACCGGCATCAACAGCGCCGGAAAGGCGTTGACGGTGATGCGCGGCAACTCGCGGATCGGGGTCGGCGTTTCCAGCGCGAAATTCCGTTTCACCGAAATGCGCGCAACCATGACCATCAATACAGCCGCCATCAACAGGCCGGGCACAATGCCACCCAGAAACAGGTAGCCGACCGAGGTGTCGGAAACCAACGCATACATCACCATCGGGATCGACGGCGGGATCACCGGGCCGATGGTCGCAGAGGCGGCGGTGATCGCGGCGGCAAAGCCGATCGGATAGCGGCCGTTCTTGGTCATCATCTCGATGATGATCTTGCCTATGCCGGCGGCGTCGGCGATGGCCGACCCGGACATGCCGGAAAATATCAGGCTGGCAACCACGTTCACATGGCCTAACCCTCCGCGAAAACGACCAACAACCGCGACGCAGAAATTCAGCAACCGGTCACTGATTGTGCCCGCGTTCATGATATTGGCAGCGACGATGAACAGCGGCACCGCCAGCAGGATAAAGCTGTTGTAGAGGCCCTGAAGGATCTGTTCCGCCGCCAGCGCCAGATCCTGCCCGGTCATGCCCAGATAAGACACCGCCGCCACGATCATGGCCACGGCGATTGGCGCGCCAAAGGCCGACAGTATGAACAGGATGGCCAGACAGGCCAGAAACGCGATGCTCATGTAGGGGTCTTTCCCGGGTCGGCGCGCATGATGGTGACAATCCCCCAGACCGAGCGGGTAATCATCGCCACGGCAAAGATCAGGTAGATCGCGAACACATAGTCAAAGCGAACCTTCAACAGCGATGTCTTTTCGATCTTCATAAAGCTGACGAAATCGTAGGTCGCCGGCAGCGAGATCACGAATGCGGCGATGATGCTAAGGCCGGTCAACAGAACATAGACTTTTCTGGTTGCCGGCCCCGCCGCATCAATCAGGATGGTGAACCGCACATGGTCCTGTTCTTTCAGGGTAAAGGCAGAAGACCAGAACACCAGCCAAAGCCAGCTAAGCAAACACGCCTCAAGCGTCCAGCCCAACGGTTGGCGGAAAACATAGCGGCTGACGATTTGCAGAATGAACGACAGAAAAATGGCGGTGAGAAGCCCCACCGCCACATTGTCAGCCCGTCTCTGAAGCCACTTCAGAACAGAACGTGTCATAGCCGGTTACTCGACCGCGTTAATCCGCTCTAGCAGACCATCGGGCCAGTCCTTGGAGAAATCGGACTCAAGATACATTTTCTGTGCCCGCGTGCGGAAGGCGTCTACATCCGGAGTGTAGACCTTTAGGCCTTCGCCCTCGAAAAACGCCACAAGCTGGGCTTCGTTGTCGACAATAGACGCGGTGATCGCCGCCGAGGCATCCTGCGCCGACTTCATCACTGTTGCCTGTTGTTCAGGTGTCAGTCCGTCCCAGACCTCTTTCGAGAACGCCAGAAAGTTCATGTCGACCAGATGCCCGGTCAGCACGATTTGATCGGTGACCTCGTAGAACTTTTTGTCCTTGTCGGTCGGCATCGGGTTGTCCTGACCGTCGATGGCCCCGGTTTGCAGGCCGGTGTAAACTTCGGTAAAGGCCATCGGCGTTGGGTTTGCGCCCAGTGCCTTGCCAAGGAACTGCCACGCGTCAGTACCGGGCATACGCAGGTTGATCCCGGCCATATCCTCGGGGGTGTTGATGACCATGTCGCCCCGCAGGTTCAGCTGACGGGTCCCGAAATACATAACCGACAGCAATTTGACGCCCAGCTTGTCCTCGACCAGCTGATACATCTCTTTACCAATCGGGCCTTCGAACACTTTGCGCTGATGTTCCGGGTCGCGCATCAGGTACCCGGCGGTAAAGATCGACCATTCCGGGATCAGCTTGGCCAGTTCCTGTGCCGAGGTGATCGACATGTCCAGATTGCCCCGCGCAATCGCCACCAGTTCGGTGCCCTGCTTGAACAGCGTGTCATTGTAATGCGGCTCGTAGGTCGCGAATTCGCTGACCCCATCGGCAAACACAGTCGCCAGTCCCTGCGAGCGGAAATCGGTTTCGGTGGCGGGCGTCGACATGCGCAGCGTGATCTTTTCCTGACCGGTCGCGGTGGTCGCAAGCCCGGAAATCGCCGTTGCGGCAGCAGCCGACAGCAAAATCCGGCGTGTTAAATTGAATGACATCAGGTTTCTCCCAGTTGGACAGTATGGCCTTGGTTAATGCGTCGGCCATTTATGACGATAGTCCGGAATATCTGCGTCACGTCAAGCGCGTTGAAGGCGCCCGGTCCAATCAAAGATCGTTCGCCCACAGCATTCCGGTTTAAAGTACCACCGCATGAAAGCACGCCGAAGAATTCATTGCAAGCACTAACATGTTAGTGCTACATGTCGAAGCATGGGCAGAAATTTTCAATCCTTCGCCCACCTTTACAACCGTTGAAATTCCATCAGGAGCCTGAAATGTTTGGTGTCTCTGCCGCCCTGACGACCCCCTTTGCAAAGGATGGCGCGGTCGATTGCGCCGTACTGAACGCGCATATCGACGTTTTGCTGTCGGAAGGGTGCTCTTCAGTCACCTTCTTTGGCACCACCGGCGAAGGCGCATCCGTCCCCGCCAAAACACGCCTTGAGGTGCTGAAAAACGCGGTCGACCACGGGGTTGACCCGCAACACTGCATCTTGTGCCTGTACGGCCCGGCGTCCGGGGATGTCACCGATCAGATTACTGCGGCCATGGCTTTGGGTGTGACGCGGTTCCTGATCCCGCCGCCCTATTACTTTAGCGACCCGCCGGCGGACGGCCTGTTTGCGTGGTACGCCAGCGTGTTGTCGCAATTCGAGGGCACGCAGGCCGCGTTCCTTTTGTATCACATCCCCCAGGTCATCGGCGTCGGGTTGCCGATAGATTTGGTGCGACGGGTCAAGGCCGCGTTCCCCAAGCTTGTGATCGGGGTCAAGGATTCCTCGGGGTCGTTTGAAAACACCAGGAACCTGTTGGACCTGCCCGATCTGAAAATCCTGATCGGCGATGAACGCCTGTTGGCCGCCGGTGTCAAACTGGGTGCGGCGGGCACGATCAGCGGCATGGCCAACCTGTTCGCCGCTGAACTGGCGCAGGTCATCAACAGTGGCGAGGATAACCCCCGCATCAACCACCTGATTGATACAGTTCTGGAATTCCCCGTGACCCCGGCGATCAAGGCGCTGGTCGCTCACAAATACGGCGTACCGGACTGGAGCGTCACCACCCCGCCACTGGTGAGCATCGCAGAAAACGGGCAAAAGGTATTGGCACAGGGGTTTGACACCATAAGGCAGGACCCCTGACAAAATCTGGAACCGCGCGACATGAAACTAAGAGACAAGGCATATGACAGTTTCACCGACAATCTATTGTCGCGCCGCATCCTGCCGGGCCAGTTTGTCACTCAGCGTGAGTTAAGCGCGCTGACCGGCATGCCGCTGGGTGCCATCCGCGAATTGATTCCACGTCTTGAGGCGGACGGATTGCTGAACACCGTCCCGCAGCGCGGCATGCAGATCACCCATATCGACATCAACCTGATCCGCAACGCCTTTCAGCTGCGCAGCATCCTTGAACTGGAGGCCGCTGCTCAGTTCGCCCTGCATGCCTCGGATGCGGACCGCGCCCGGTTGGAAAAAAGCCATCAGGACATTCTGGATCAGGCCGAACACGGGCTGACCGAGGCCCTTGCAGACAAGGCGCAAGAGGTGGACTGGGCTTTCCACGACACCCTGATCGAGCATCTGCAAAACCAGATCATCTCGGATGTCTACCGGGTCAATTCCATCAAGATACGCCTGATCCGGCAAGAGCTTTCGCGGATACAGCCAAAAATTGTCCTGTCGGTGATGGCAAGCCACATGACGATCATCGAAGCGCTGAACACACGCGACCCCGACAAGGCCAAAGCCGCCCTTGCCGCGCATCTCGACGAATCGCGGCGGCGGGCGTTGCAGTCTTGACGTGGGCGTGCCGCCAGTTCTACCGCTTTGCCCGCAACCGCGCAAAATAGTCCATTCGCTTTTTCAACTCACGTTCGAACCCACGTTCAACCGGGGCGTATAGGGCGGGCCGGTCCAGCCCTTCGGGGAAATAATCCTGCCCGGAAAACCCGTCCTCGGCATCGTGGTCATAGGCATAGCCAGCCCCGTAACCCTGATCCTTCATCAACGACGTGGGCGCGTTCAGGATGTGTTTGGGCGGCGGCGAACTTCCTGACGTTTTGGCAAGCCTCATCGCCGCCTTATAGGCCCCATAGGCGGCGTTCGATTTCGGGGCCAGCGCCAGATAGACCACTGCCTGCGCCAGTGCCAACTCGCCCTCAGGACTGCCAAGACGTTCGTAGGTTTCCCAGCTTTGCAGACACACCGCTTGCGCCTGAGGGTCGGCCAACCCAATATCCTCAACCGCCATACGGGTGATACGACGGGCCAGATAGCGCGGGTCTTCGCCCCCGGTCAGCATCCGCGCAAACCAGTAAAGCGCCGCATCCGGGTCCGAGCCACGAACCGATTTGTGCAGCGCCGAAATCAGGTTGTAATGCGCATCCCCCGACTTGTCATATTGCGCCGCGCGCCGCATCAGCCGCTTGCCCAACGCGCCGGGATCCAGCGGCGCATCCAGCGTCCAGACTGCCACCTGTTCGATCAGATTCAACAAGGCCCGCCCGTCGCCATCGGCCATTTCCTGCAACGCATCGCGCGCCTGAGGCGTCAGCGGTAACGCCTTGCCCAGTTCCTTTTCCGCCCGCTGTGTCAACTTTTCCAGATCAACCAGCGACAAGCGTTCCAGCACCAGAACCTGCGCCCGGCTCAGCACAGCGGCGTTCAGTTCAAACGATGGATTTTCTGTGGTGGCTCCGACCAAAAGGATGGTGCCGTCTTCCATATAGGGCAGAAACCCATCCTGCTGCGCCTTGTTGAACCGGTGGATCTCGTCCACGAACAACAGCGTCCCCTGCCCGTTCTGGCGACGAAACTTTGCCGCCTCGAACACTTTCTTGAGGTCCTGAACCCCGGTAAAAATAGCGCTTATCTGGACAAAATGCAGATCACTTTCGTCCGCCAGCAACCGCGCAATGGTGGTCTTGCCAACCCCCGGCGGCCCCCAGAAAATCAGGCTGCCCAAACTACCCGCAGCCAGCATCGCCCCCAAGGGTGCCTCTGGTCCCAATACCTGATCCTGACCGATGACCTCACCCAGCGTTGCGGGCCTGAGCCGGTCCGCCAAGGGTCGGTTCGGCGCAGGCTCAATGGGGGTGTCGCTGTCGAACAGATCGCTCATATCGTCAAAGCCGGAACCGCAGTGTTACGCGTTGTCCGTTTCGCAGCAATTCCATCACCAGACGGCGCCCCGGACGGGTCAGGGCATCGCGCACATCCTTGCTGGTCAAGATTTCGTTTTCATTGATCGAGGCGATCACATCACCGGGTTTCAACCCGGCGCGATCCCCGTATTTACCGGGATCGACCACCAGCACGCCTTTGGTGTTCAAGGCCAGATCGAACCGCAGGATCGTCCGGGGATTGGCCCGTGCCACCGTCATTTCCGGCAGCACCGTATCACTGGTCAGCGTGATTTCTTGCGCAGGCGGAATGTCGGGGGGGGTGATCATGGCCACCTTGACCTCGGTCACTTCGTCGCCGCGCAGTCTGGTCATTATCGCGGTGCCGCCAATCCCGGCCACGCTCATCCGGAACAGCATTTCCTGCGGGGTGTTCACCGCCAGCCCATCAACACGGGTCACAATGTCGCCGAGCTTGAACCCGGCGCTGGTGAACGGGCTTTGGTCGTGCAGATCGGCGATCACCACGCCTTCGGGAATGGATCGCCCCAAAGAGGCCGCCAGATCGGCATCTACCGGCTGCCCGGCGATGCCTGCCCATGGGCGGATAAAGCGTTCATTGCCAGCGTTGGCCTGCGCCATGAATTCAGCCACCAGATTGGCGGGGATGGCAAAACCGATGCCGTTCGAGCCACCCGAGCGCGACAGGATCGACGTATTGATGCCGATCAGATCGCCGTTCACATCAATCAACGCACCGCCCGAGTTGCCGGGATTGATCGGCGCGTCGGTCTGGATGAAATAGCCACGGGATTTGCCGGTCGCGGCCCCCGAGCGGGCCAGCCCGGACACGATGCCGGAACTGACGGTTTGCCCCACGCCAAACGGATTGCCGATGGCCAGCACCAGTTCACCGACCTCTACGTGATCCGAGTTGCGCAGGTTCAGGAACGGTAGCCCTTCGGCCCCTTCGAGTTGCAGGATCGCAAGGTCGCTTTCCTTATCGCCCAGCAGAACCCGCGCATTGAATTCGCGCCGGTCAGAGGTGACAACCCGGATTTCGCTGGCCTTGCCTACCACATGGTAATTGGAAACGACGATGCCGCCGGAAGACAGGATCACGCCCGAGCCAAGGGAATTCTGAACCCTTGGGCGTGGCTTGGTAAAATCGCCAAAGAACTGTTCAAAAAACGGATCACCGGCGAAGGGGCTGGGCTGGGCCTTGGTGATGATCTTGGCGTAGATATTGACTACGGCGGGTGCAGCCTTTTTTACTAAGGGCACGAAACTAAAGGATATTTCCGCCTTCGACTGCGGCACGTGGGTCTGTGCCGAGGCGAAAGACGCCAGAGAAATCATCAATATCGTTAGAAGTGCGCGGATCATGGCGGCCCCATTTGCAGTTGATGCTCAGGATATGCGGGTGCGGTGCGATGATTGCAAGCGCCACACCCTGCGGGCAAATACAAAAAGCCCCCGCCGTTGCCGGCAGGGGCTTTGCAGCAGACAGGGTGACCCTGCCTGAATGAATTATTCGGCGGCGGCTTCTTGGGCTGCGAGGCGGGCCTTGTCGCCCTTGCCTTTGGCGTCAACGTCGCGGTCAACAAATTCGATGATGGCCATCGGGGCCATGTCGCCATAGCGAAATCCGGCTTTCAAAACACGGACATAGCCGCCCTGACGATCCTTGTAGCGCGGCCCCAGAACGTCGAACAGTTTCGAAACATACTGGTCTTCCTTCAGACGCGCATTGGCCTGACGGCGGGCGTGGACATCGCCACGTTTGGCCAGTGTAATCAGCTTTTCAACAAC
>NVQY01000149.1 GCA_002400675.1 Paracoccaceae bacterium
TCTGTTGGTTGGGGCAAACGCCGGTCATGCGGGGGTTCCTGTTCGCCCAATCGGTCTTATCGTCGGTGTGATATTGGTCGGGCTAGCAGGGTTCGAACCTGCGACCTTCCGTCCCCCAGACGGACGCGCTACCAGACTGCGCCATAGCCCGACGATTTGGTGTTCATAGCGAATTCGCGGGCCGGGGCAAGAGGGAAAGTGGCAAAGCCCGGCCTTGCGCCGGTTAAGACGCACCTGCACCGCTGTGCCGGTCCAGCCACGCTTGCAATTCTTTGGCAAGCGGGGCGATTCTTGCCGCGTTATCGCCGTTTAGGGCGTCGATCCGCGACAAATGCGCCAGCGGGCCGCGGGTATAGGGCAAATCGTTCTCGTCCGGTGGGTCCGGGGCATCGACCACAAGCGAAGGTTTGACCTCGGCAACCGGTTCGGGGGCCGGTTGCGGTTCTGGTTCGGGGGCCGCTTCTGGCTCGGGTGTTTTGATTGGCCGGTGCAAAAAGGACGGCAAAATGGGTTGTTCTTCGGCCGGAGTGGGGGGCGCTATGACTTCTGGCTCGGGCTCTGGCTCAGGTTCTGGAACCGGCGCTAGTTCTGATACAGGTGCCGATTGTGCGACCTTTTCGACCACTGGTTCCGGTTCGGCGGCAGGTTCTGGCGCTGGTTCGGGCACCATTTCTGCCGCGGGGTTGGCTTCCTGCATTGGGTCGGTGGGTGCCGGCGCGGCGTCGATGGGTGATTGCGTGGGTTCGGGGGCTGGCTGCGGCGCGGGTTCCGGGGACAATTCCAACTGCGGTTCCGGTTCCGTGGCCAACTCTGGCTCTGGCGCTAATTCTGGCACTAATTCTGGTTCTGGTTCTGGTTCCGGTTCAGGCTCTGGAGCGGCCTCGACCACTATTTCTGCGACCGGCTCGCCCCGAAAGGGCAGAACCTTGGCTTCGACACTCATTTTCTGCGCGGCGTCTGCGGCCACATCACATAATTCTTGTGACAGATCGGAAACATGTTCAACACCCTGTTCCCTAAGGGCTTTCTGAACCCCTTTGACGGTCAGCCCGTCGTCGTGCAGCAGTTTCTTGATACCGCCCAGCAACACCATGTCGGCGGGCCGGTAATACCGCCGCCCTCCGGCGCGTTTGACCGGCCTGACCTGTGAGAACTTGCTTTCCCAGAATCGCAGCACATGGGCCTGAACCCCCAACCATTCCGCAACTTCGCTGATGGTGCGAAAGGCGTCGGGCGATTTGTCCATGTGATCGGTGCCCCTGTCTATTTCCGGTTTCCGGTGGCAACGCGATCTTTCATCAGATGCGAGGGGCGGAACGTCAGCACCCTGCGAGGCTGAATGGGCACCTCTTCGCCGGTCTTGGGGTTGCGCCCGATCCGGGCCGACTTATCCCGCACGCTGAAGGTGCCAAACGACGAAATCTTAACCTGTTCGCCGCGCACCAAAGCGTCCGACATATGCCCCAGCATACTTTCTACCAGATGCGCGCTTTCGTTCCGCGAAAGCCCGACCTCGCGGAATACTGCCTCGCTAAGGTCCATTCGCGTCAATGTGTGATCACCCATTCGTGTCCCCCAAATGTTTTGCCAAGCATACGTTGCGGGCAAATTCACTGTCAATGTTTATGCTTTGCAATAGCTTGGATAAGCTGGTTCGCGCGCGAATAACCGGCAGTTTGCCGCGAAATCATTACTGAATCACCACCGCAGAACCACCGACCCCCAGGCAAGCCCGCCGCCGATCGCCTCGGTGACGATCAAATCGCCCGGTTTGATCTGTCCGCGCGCGTGTCCAACCGACAGCGCAAGGGGAATCGATGCCGCTGAGGTGTTGCCGTGATCCTGCACCGTGACCACCACGCGATCCATGCTAAGACCCAGCTTTTTGGCGGTGCCCTGAATGATGCGGATATTGGCTTGATGCGGCACGATCCAGTCGATGTCGTCGGCCCCCAGCCCCGCCTTGGCCAGCGAGGCCCGCGCGGTCGACGCCAGTTTTTCCACCGCGTGGCGGAATACCTGATTGCCCTGCATCCGCAAATACCCGGTGGTGCGGCTGCCGACGCCGCCATCCACATACAACAGATCCCGGTGACGCCCATCCGAATGCAGGTCGGTGGCCAGAATGCCCCGGTCGTCCGAGGTGCCGTTGCCGGTCTGTGCCTCTAGTATCAGCGCGCCCGCGCCATCGCCGAACAGGACGCAGGTGGACCGGTCGCTCCAGTCCATGATGCGCGAAAAGGTTTCGGCACCGATCACCAGAACCCGTTTCGCCTGACCCGACACGATCAGCGCGTTGGCGTTGCTCAGGGCAAAGACAAACCCGGCGCAGACCGCCTGAATGTCAAAGGCAAACCCCGAGGTCATGCCCAGATTGGCCTGCACCATGGTGGCCGCCGAGGGAAAGGTCAGATCAGCGGTCGAGGTGGCCAGAATGATCGTATCAAGGTCAGCGGCGGTCAGTCCAGCGGCGTCCAACGCGGCCTGTGCGGCGCGGGTGGCCATCATCGACGTGGTTTCATCCTCGGCGGCGAAATGACGGCGTTCGATTCCGGACCTGGACCGGATCCATTCGTCCGAGGTGTCCAGCGTTTCCTCGAAATGTGAATTGGGAACAACGCGTTCCGGCAGGTAATGACCAACCCCTTTGACCACTGCACGAATTGTCATGGGCTAGTCCTGTCCTTCTTGTTCGGTCGTGTCATCGGTCAGTTCGCTGGTATTGGCAACCCGTGCGGCAAGTTTGGCGGAAAAGCCTGACTGCGCCAGCTGATAGGCTAGCCTGACAGCGGCGGACACCCCGGTTGCGTCCGCGCCACCATGGGATTTTACCACGATGCCGTTCAGCCCCAGAAACACCCCGCCATTGACCCGACGCGGGTCGATCCGCTTTTTCAGCCGGTACATCGACGAAATTGCCAGCACCGAGGCTAGCCGTGACATTGGTGAGTGGCGAAACGCCTGACGTAACAGGTCGCCAATCAGGCTGGCGGTGCCTTCGCCGGTCTTGATCGCCACATTGCCGGTAAAGCCGTCGGTGACGATCACATCGGCGCGGTTGCCGGGGATGTCGCTGCCTTCGACAAAGCCGACGAAATCGAAACTGCCCTGTTCGGTGTGCGCGCCGATCAGCCCGTGGGCCTCTTTTAACTCGGCGCGACCTTTGTGTTCTTCGGTGCCCACGTTCAGCAAGCCGATGCGTGGGCGCGGCAGGCCAAGGCCGTTGCGGGCATAAGACGCCCCCATCAGCGCGTATTGCAACAGATCGCGGGCATCGGCGCGCACGTCGGCACCCACATCCAGCATCACGTTGAACACCTGAGGGTTGCTGGACGGAAACAGAATGGCGATGGCCGGGCGGTTGACCCCGGGCAGCTTGCGCAGGCGGATCATCGAAATCGCCATCAATGCCCCGGTGTTGCCGCATGACACCGCCGCCAGTGCTGCGCCATCACGTACCGATTCGATGCTCGACCACATCGATGTGCCCTTGCCGTTGCGCATCACATGGCTGGGCTTGTCTTCCATTGAAACCACGTCGCGCGCATCATGCACCACGACGCGCCCACGCAGGATGCGTCGTTTGGCAACCAATGGCTCCAGAGTTTCCTTTGGCCCATGCAAAATGAACCCGATGTCCGGGTTCTCTTTGGTGGCAAGCGCCAGCCCCGCGACAACAGCCGCAGGCCCCGTGTCTCCGCCCATGGCGTCAACCGAGATTGTGATTCGTCCAGTTGCGGGCTGGGTCTGATCGGGCTGGGCCGTCATTTAGGGGACATTGACCGGCCTTACGCCGCGTCTTCGTCCAGGTCGATATCGTCAGCCAGGACAACGATTTCCTTGTTGTCATAGTGACCGCAGGCCGAACAAATGTGATGCGGGCGCTTAAGCTCTCCGCAGTTTGGGCATTCGTTCGGGTTTGCAGCAACCAGCGCATCGTGTGCGCGACGATTGTTGCGGCGCGATTTGGATACTTTGTTCTGTTGGACGGCCATGTCTCAACCCTTGTTTGATAAGGGCCGCATCGGAATTTTCCGGGCGGCCATGTTGCATTGTCGTATTCGGTGTCGTTTCGGGCGGCGTGACAGGCGTTTAGGCCGCAGCCTAAGCGATGTCCAACCTAAAAACCGGTGAGCGCGCGAAAATACTGTGAATCCGGCGCGACGCAAGTGGTATTTTGCCGGTTTGGCCCTGTGACCAGCGCCGCATGGGTCATGTGTCACCCTTTAGCGAATCGCGCAAAGACGCCAGCCCGGCGAACGGGCGGGCATCCTGATCCTGCATCGGCGTCTTGCCGGGTTCGGTGAACACGGTCTCGCCCGCATCGGCCTGTAGTTTGCGCGGGTATTGCGGCAACGCCAGGGCCAGCGCTTCGGACAGGACGGCATAGGGGTCGATATGGCTGCCCAGAGGTTCGATACTGTCATCTTCGGCAATCTCCACCTCGTCCTCGGTGGGGGCGGTCCAGTTGGCCAGATATGTGCGTTGCACGTCCACATCGATTCGCGTGTTTACCGGTTCCAGCGTGATAACGCACGCCTGGGTCACGCTGGCCCCTAGTCGCGCGGCCAGTTGCCAGTCACGCTTTCCGCGCGATTCGACGGTGCCGTGAAACCGCAGTTTGCGCAGTCCCGACAGACCCAAACGGTCGCGCAAAGCCACAAGGGCTTTGGAATCAGGGCGAATATCAAAACTGGTGACGCTGTTTTGCGAAAGATTGGCGACACGCAGGGCAGGGTTGTCGGACATTGGCAGGCTTTCGTTTCTTGAACCATGGGGGCGGTTTGTTGTAACTGGGATAAAAGGCGTATCAAGCCAAGGCAAGAGGGCAGCCATGTTTGCATTCCGATCAAAGCGTAATCCCGGTGGGCGGGCAGCCTTGCTGGTTGTGTTGCTGCTGGGGCTTTCCGCCTGTCAGACCACCTATCGCAACCACGGCTATGTGCCCACCGCCGAAGAACTGGCGGGCATCAAAGTGGGGGTTGATACCCGCGATTCGGTAGCCGAGGAAATCGGCGCGCCCGGATCATCCGGAATGCTGAACGACAGCGGCTATTACTATGTGGCCACACGGATGAAGTATTACGGCCCGCGCCAGCCCAAGATCGTGGCGCGCGATCTGGTGGCGATCAGCTTTACCAGCACCGGGGTAGTCAGCAACGTTGAACGCTTTGGCTTGCAGGACGGTCAGGTGATCGCCTTTGAACGACGCGTCACCAGTTCCAGCGTCGAGGACAAGACGTTCCTGCGCCAACTGCTGGGCAACGTGGGCCGGATCAGCCCGGATCAGCTTTTGCAGTAAGCTATGGCCAGACATAGGGCATCACCGGGTCACAGCCGCCAATTGCGCGGGTTGGATTGATGGCGGGCAGCGGCCGTTTCTGCGTTACCATCGGGCGCGAACCCGGTGACATCGCGGCCGCGCAGGCGCTTAGGACGCGGGCGTTTGCCACTGGCGAAGGCGATGGCGACCGGTTTGACGCGTTGTGCGATCATTTGCTGGTGCGCGATTGTCGGAACGGCGCGGTTGTATGCAGCGCGCGGATACTGGCCTGCGCCGACGGGCGGGGCATTTCGCGCAGCTATTCGGCGCAATATTATGATCTGAGCGCATTGACGCAGTATCGCGGCGATATGGCCGAGCTGGGGCGGTTCTGCATTGATCCGGGGGCGGCGGACCCGGACATCCTGCGGGTCGCGTGGGGCGCGCTGACGCGGTATGTGGATGATAACAATATAGAAATGCTGTTTGGTTGTTCGTCGTTTGCTGGCACGGATACCTCGATTTATCTGGACACGTTTGCAGTGCTGCGCGACCGCTATCTGGCCCCGCCGCGTTGGGGACCCGGGGTTGGGTCGGGGGATGTGTTCCGCTATGGGGCTGAAGCGCGGGTGGCTGATGTGCGGGAGGGGATGCGGAGGATGCCGCCATTGTTGCGCAGTTATCTGTTGATGGGGGGGCGGGTCAGCGACCATGCGGTGGTTGATCGGCAGATGAACACGCTGCACGTGTTTACCGGGCTGGAGATTGACGCGATTCCGCCTGCGCGCAAACGTTTGTTGCGGGCTGATGGGGCGGAGATTTGAGTATTTGACACAAGAAGAAGCTGGGGCGTTGACGCCTTTGCCGCGCCGGGATAGCTGAGCCGGTATGGCGAGAATTCCTCTTTTGCAGATGGCCGATATATCCCTGACCTTTGGCGGGGATCCGGTGTTCGATGGTCTTGATCTTGTGGTGCAACCTGGCGACCGATTGGCGCTTGTGGGGCGCAACGGGTCGGGCAAATCCACCCTGATGAAGGTCATGGCCGGGCTGGTCGAGGCGGATTCCGGGCAGGTCAGTGTCGCGCCGGGCAAATCGGTTGGCTATATGGAGCAGGACCCGGATATGGCCGGGTTTGCCACGCTTGGGGATTTCGCCTCGGCCGGGTTGGAGCCGGGGGAATTGTACAAGGTCGAGCGCGCCGGAGAAGGGTTGAAGTTTGATCCTGATCGCGCCGTTTCCACCGCATCGGGCGGCGAACGGCGGCGCGCGGCATTGGCCGGGTTGATGGCCGCGGCCCCCGATCTGATGTTGCTGGACGAGCCGACCAACCATCTGGACATCGAGGCGATCACCTGGCTTGAGCGCGAATTAAAGGCCACGCGCGCCGGGTTTGTTCTGATCAGCCACGACCGGGCATTTCTGCGTGAGCTTAGCCGCGCAACTCTTTGGATTGACAGGGGAATGGTGCGTCGTCAAGACAAGGGATTCGAAGAGTTCGAGATCTGGCGCGACACCCTTTGGGCCGAAGAGGACAGCGCGCGCCACAAGTTGAATCGCAAGATCAAGGCCGAGGCGCGGTGGGCCGTGGAAGGCATCAGTGCGAGGCGCAAGCGCAATCAGGGGCGGGTGCGCGCGCTGGCCGGGTTACGGGCCGAGAGGGCCGGGCAGATCAGGCGGCAGGGCACCGCCGGTCTGGCGTTGGAATCCGGGCAAAAGTCGGGACGTAAGGTGATCGAGGCCGTTGGTATTTCCAAGGCTTACGACGGCGTCGACATTGTGCGTGACTTTTCCCTCAAGGTGCAGCGCGGCGACCGGATCGCCTTTGTCGGTCCCAATGGCGCGGGCAAGACCACCGTTCTCAAGATGTTGCTGGGCGAGGTGGCCCCGGATTCGGGCGTGGTGAACATCGGCACCAATCTTGAGGTGGCGGTGTTTGATCAGGCGCGCTCAAAACTCGACCCGGATTTAAGCCTTTGGGACAGTCTGACCGCCGATCCCGACATGCGCGTGTCGGGCAGTTCCGATCAGGTCATGGTGCGGGGTATGCCGCGTCATGTGGTCGGCTATCTCAAGGATTTCCTGTTTGACGAGGCGCAGGCACGCGCGCCCGTGCGGTCTCTGTCGGGCGGCGAAAAGGCGCGGCTGTTGCTGGCGCGATTGATGGCGCGCAGTTCTAACCTGCTGGTGCTGGACGAGCCGACCAACGATCTGGATGTGGAAACGCTGGACCTGTTGCAGGAACTGCTTGACGATTTTGACGGCACCGTTCTGCTGGTCAGCCACGACCGCGATTTCCTTGACCGGGTGGCCACCACCACCGTCGCGTTAGAGGGGGACGGGCGCGCCACTGCCTATGCCGGCGGGTGGAGCGATTATCTGTCGCAACGCGGTGCAGAAAATAAGGAAAAGCGTGAGAAATCAAAGTCTAGCAAGGCGAAGGTAAAGCAGGTAAGCGCCCCGCAAACCGGGCTTTCGTTCACCGAGAAACACCGGCTGGAATCGCTGCCGGGCGAGATTGAGCGTCTTGAGGCTGAGATATCAAAGCTGGCGGGATTGCTGGGCGAGGCTGATCTTTACAGCAAATCTCCGGTTAAGTTCGCCAAGGCAAGCGAGGCTTTGGCAGAGCGGCAAAAGCGGCTGGAGGCGGCCGAAGAGGATTGGCTGATGCTTGAGGAAAAGGCCGGGGCTTAGCCGCCTTTGCGGATCAGATAGGCCCGGTGATCGTCGAAATCGCCCTGATCCACCAGCGTATGACCGGCCTCGGCGCAGAAATGCGGCACGTCGATCACCGCCGCAGGGTCGTCGGCCAATAGTTTCAGAACCGCGCCATCGCGCATCGACATCAACCGTTTGCGCGCCTTGAGAACCGGCAGCGGGCACAACAGCCCGATTGCGTCCAGAATTTCATCGTGATTGTCCATAAATGTCCAGATAATCGGGATGTTACAGCCTGTCCACAAGGTTGTGACCACCCGTGGCCATTTGGACCCGTGACGAACGCGTGGCAATGTCCTAAGGGCTTGGGTATGTTTGGTTTTGAAATCATCGACGCCGCGCTTTTGCCGGCCATTCTGATCGCGCTGGCTGCTGGCGTCCTCAGTTTCCTGTCGCCCTGTGTGCTGCCGATTGTACCGCCCTATCTGGCCTACATGAGTGGCGTTTCCATCAGCGATATGAGCAATCCGGGGGCCGCCCGGCGCAAGGCCATCGTGGCCGCGCTTTTCTTTGTGATGGGCCTGTCCACGGTGTTTTTGCTGCTTGGGTTCACCGCATCGACGTTCGGGATGTTTTTCCTGAAAAATCAAGAGATTATGGCACAGATTTCCGGCATTGTGGTGATCATATTCGGGCTGCATTTCCTTGGTGTGTTCCGCATCCCCATGCTTGATCGCGAGATACGGGTGGATGCAGGGCAGGCCAACGGATCGGCCCTGGGGGCCTATGTTCTGGGGCTGGCGTTTGCGTTTGGCTGGACGCCGTGCATTGGCCCGCAGTTAGGGGCGATCTTGTCGCTTGCGGCCTCGGAAATATCGGTTGCGCGCGGCACCATGTTACTGGGGTTTTACGCGATGGGGCTGGGGATACCGTTCCTGTTGGCGGCGATGTTCCTGACCCGCTCAATGGTGCTGATGAACCGGATGAAAAAGCACATGAAGCTGATCGAACGGGTGATGGGCGCGCTGTTGCTGGTGGTTGGGGTTGCCCTGTTGACCGGCGCATTTTCGGCGTTTTCCTATTGGCTGCTGGAAGCCTTCCCATCGCTGTCGATGCTGGGGTAATCTGCGCGCTAGTCTTACTCTTGCCAAAATGTCCGGCTATGGTTGGCGAAAGGCAAGAGGGTCGCCATGACCACGAACAAGTCAGAGCAGGTACGTTGTCGCCGGGTGTTTTACATTCCCGGCTATGACCCGATTCATCCTCGGCGTTATCGGGAATTGTACCGAAAAGAAAGCGCTGAGCAGGCAGAAGTATCCGGCTACAAGATTGAAATAGAACGAAAAACCACCAATTCTGGCCCCTATGGCTGGCGCGTTTCAGCCATGATCGAGGAGCAGGCCGTCACCACAAATATCGATGTTCTCGACTGGTCGGGGATTGTGCGCACCAGCATGTCCAACACGATCGTAGCCACCTATCTGCACCTTGTGCGCACCGCGTGGATCTACATTTCGACCGGCACGCTGCGCCGGTTGATGCGTCTGCGCAAGGGGCCGGTGATTGCCGCGCTTTACCCTGTGGGCATGATGTTGTTGCAACTTGTGCTGGCGATTTTGGCGGGGGTCGCGATTCACTGGGGGGTGGGGCGTGCAGAGGCTGTGGTTCTTCCGGGCGGACCTGTGGCAGCGTGGATATCGGATGGGGTGGCGCTGGCGGCGGGCGTGTTGACCGGCTACTGGATATTGCGTTGGTTCCGCGCGCATGACGGTATGTTCCTGGCCTATTACCTGATGCAGAATTTCACCTATTCCGCCCGCCTCAAAGGTATCATCCCACCGGAAATAGAGGCGCAGATGACCGAATTTGGCAAACTCATTGCGCGGGCGTTGGCCGAAGACGTGGACGAAGTCCTTGTGGTCGGCCATTCCTCGGGCGCGCATATGGGGGTGTCGATTCTGGCCGATCTGATCCGTGCCGGGCATGTTCGCGCGGACGGTCCGGAGATTGGATTTCTTACCCTGGGGCATGTGGTGCCGATGGTGTCGTTTCTGCCCCATGCACAGCGGTTGCGGGCTGATCTGCGCTATCTTTCGGCCCGGGATGAACTGGCGTGGGTCGATGTCTCCGCCCCCGGCGATGGCTGCGCCTTTGCCTTGTGCGACCCGGTCAGCGTCACCGGAGTTGCCCCCGAGGACAAGAAATGGCCGCTGGTGTTTTCGGCGGCGTTTTCCAAAACCCTGTCACCCAAACGCTGGCGCGAGTTGCGCTGGCGGTTTTTCCGGCTGCATTTTCAGTATATGTGCGCCTTTGATCGCCCCGGAGATTACGACTATTTCCTCATTACCGCCGGCCCGCAGACGCTGCGCGCGCGGTTTTCCGGGCGGGAGGCGTCAAAAACCCGCATCGACGTGCCGGTGTCGAAATATACCTCTGTGGCCGCATGAACCCGCCAAAAGTCCCTCCCAAACCCAAGGCGCGTGGTGGCAAGGTTTCCCTGCGCCGCTATGCCCAGCTGTTTCGTCAGGATATCCTGTCGGCGCAACCCGCAAGGCTTTATCGGGCGTGGATGGCCGAGTTTCGCACGCCGTTTTTCCGGTCCTTCCTGATCAACCAACCCGACCTTGTGCAGACCGTCCTGAAATCGCGCCCCGACGATTTTCCCAAATCCGGCCGGATCAGCGAAGGCCTGCGCCCGTTGCTGGGAAATTCGGTGTTTCTGACCAACGGCGAGACCTGGAAACGACAACGGCGCATCATTGACCCGGCGTTTGAAGGCGGGCGATTGCGCGACACATTCGGGGCCATGTGGGCCGCCACAGAGGCCGCAGTTGCGCGGCTTGCGGGGCAGGCGGGCAGGGTGGTCGAGATCGAAGAAGTGACCAGCCACGCCGCCGCTGACGTGATCTTTCGCACCTTGTTCTCGATCCCGATAGAACACGAGGTGGCCGCGCGGGTCTTCTCCCGGTTCCGCGAATATCAGCGCGAACAACCCATTCTGAACATCGCCGCCTTTATACCGTTGCCACGCTGGTTCCCGCGGTTTTTCAGCCGCCGCACCCGTGAAACCGCTGCCGAAATCCGCGCGTTGATCAAGGGGTTGGTGGTAGAACGCATGGCGCAGATCAAGGGCGGCACAGCACCGGATGATCTGGCCACCAAGATCATGACCACCCCCGACCCGCAGACTGGCGAGACCTTTGAAATCGACGAAATGGTCGATCAGGTGGCGATCTTCTTTCTGGCCGGGCACGAAACCAGCGCCTCGGCCCTGGCCTGGGCGCTATACATGATGGCGCTGTATCCCGATTGGCAGGACAAGGTCGCCCAAGAGGCGCAGGTTCTGGAGTCTTGCGACTTTGCAGTTGTCTCGCGCCTCAAGGTCAGCCGCGATGTGTTTCGCGAAACGTTACGCCTTTATCCGCCGGTGCCGATGATGGTGCGCGAGGCCACCTGTCCGGAAAAGTTCCGTGACCGCATCGTGCCCAAAGGCAGCCAGATCGTGCTAAGCCCGTGGCATCTGCACCGCCACGAACGGCTGTGGGACAACCCGGACGGGTTCGATCCGGCGCGCTGGCAGACCGAGAACGGCAAGACATGCCAGCGCACCGCATATATTCCGTTTTCTGCCGGTTCGCGGGTGTGTACGGGGGCGGGATTTGCAATGATCGAAGGGCCTCTTATCCTGTCGATGATCCTGCAACGGTTCCGGGTTGAGCCGGTAACAGGGCGCGAACCCGTGCCGGTTGCCCATCTGACCGTGCGATCACGCGACGGAATCTGGTTGAAAATCACCAACCGTCAGACGGGCAGCGCAAAACTTTCGTAAAAAGTTTTGACAAAAGTTTTTCTGAAAACTTTTGCGCTCAGCACATGACCTGGACCGGTTGGTTGTTGCAAAACACCACGACCTGATCACCATTGCGCACTGCGTGGTATCCACGTCGTCGGATTTCGGTTTCAAATTGTTCGCGTCCGACGATATTGTCGATGTCACGCAAGCTGCGGCGAACCACACGTCCTTGCCGTGCCGATTTTGCGTCGAACACCTTTTGCATCCAGATGTTGGCCGTTTGGGTTTGGTGAAAATCTTTCATGCACCCTGTCTGACAAACTTTGGTTAATGGGCGCTTAAGTGCTTTAGGACATACACACGAATTGCCGATGCCAGACCAATTTCGACCCCACGCTCTGCATCAATTTCTGCTGCCAACACATTGATTGGCTGCCCTTTTTGCGCGGCGATCTTACAGAACGCCTCCCAGAACTCATCCTCTAGAGACACCGACGTCCGGTGCCCCCGCAACGTCAGTGAATGTTTTTGTGGTCGTCTGCTCATGGGTCCAGTTCATGCCAGTCCAGATCGCGCCGGGCCTTGTCGGTTTGCGCCTTGTCCGCATCTTTTTCGGGTTTTGGCCGCCCGAACTGAACCGCATTCTGATCAGCGCGCACCTTGTCAGCGGCGCGCGCCTTTTGCTTGCGAAACCGGTTCAGATTGACCGGCTCAGCCATTACTTTGGCCCAACCATGTTTTCCGGACGCACCACCCGGTCAAAGGTTTCTTCGTCCACCAGCCCCAGCGCAATCGCCTCGTGTTTCAGCGTGGTGCCGTTCTTATGCGCGGTTTTGGCTACGCGGGTGGCATTGTCATAGCCGATTTCCGGGGCTAGCGCCGTGACCAGCATCAATGACTCGCGCATCAGTTTGTCGATCCGCACCCTGTCGGCCTTCAGATCCTTGACCAGATTATCCGTGAACGTTGACGAGGCATCGCCAAGAAGTTGCATGGATTGCAACACGTTATAGGACATCATCGGCTTATAGACGTTCAGTTCGAAATGCCCCTGCGAACCGGCAAAACCCACGGCGGCATCATTGCCCATGACTTGTACGCAAACCTGCGTCAGGGCTTCGCATTGGGTGGGGTTGACCTTGCCGGGCATGATCGATGAACCGGGTTCGTTTTCCGGCAGGATCAATTCTCCCAGCCCACAACGCGGGCCGGACCCGAGAAACCGGATGTCGTTGGCGATCTTGAACAGCGACGCCGACACGGTTTTCAGCGCGCCTGAGATTTCGACCATGGCATCATGCGCGGCCAATGCTTCGAACTTGTTTGGTGCGGTGACAAACGGCAGGCCGGTGATGTCCGCCATATTGGCCGCCACCATCACATCCCAGCCTTTGGTGGTGTTCAGCCCGGTGCCGACGGCCGTTCCGCCCTGCGCCAACTCGTAAATCCGCCCCAGCGCGTCGCGCACCCGTTGAATGCCCATGGCGACCTGATGGGTATAGCCGGAAAACTCCTGACTAAGGGTCAGTGGGGTGGCGTCCTGCGTATGCGTGCGGCCAATCTTGATGATGCCGTCGAATTCCTCGACCTTGGCCTGAAGCCCGGCGTGCAGTTTCTCCAGCCCCGGCAACAGCACCTGATGCGCGCTCATCGCTGCCGAGATGTGCATGGCCGTCGGAAAGGTATCGTTCGACGACTGGCCCATGTTGCAGTGATCGTTGGGATGCACCGGGTCTTTTGATCCGATCACCCCACCAAGGATTTCGATGGCGCGGTTGGCGATCACTTCGTTGGCGTTCATGTTCGACTGGGTGCCGGATCCGGTTTGCCAGACCACCAGCGGAAAGTTGTCGTCGAACTTGCCGTCAATCACTTCGGTTGCGGCCTGTACAATCGCATCACCGCGGGTTGCGTCCAGTTTGCCAAGGGTCATGTTGGCCCGCGCACAGGCCTTTTTGATCACCCCCAATGCGCGCACGATGGCGATGGGTTGTTTTTCCCAGCCAATCGGAAAGTTGATGATGGAACGCTGCGTCTGTGCCCCCCAGTACTTGTCGGCGGGGACTTCCAACGGGCCAAAACTGTCAGTTTCGGTGCGGGTATCGGACATGGGGAAACTCCGTATTTGTATGCGATTGCATGCCGTTTAGCGCCGGTGGCCCCAACGCGCAACCGGGCAGGTGCGCGCAGCATATGGGCTGGGGTCGCCAAGGTATAGGGTTGCCATTAAGTGATCAAAAATTGGCGCAAATTCAATGTCGATCATTGTTCCGGGCGTTTCGCGCGTTAAGATAGGCGCAGGCCCGGCCGGTTCTGGACGTCAGACAGGCCTTTACCGAAAGGAGCTACCATGAGAATCCCGCGAATTTTCCTGCCGTTTTGCCCGGCTAAGGTGTTCAGCGCCGTTGTTATCATTCTGATGCTGCTGATCCTGCCGGCCCACGCCGCGCCGATTTCCAAGTTTGTCGGTGAATACACCGGCAGCGCCAGCGTGGTATCCGCCGACGGGTCCCAACCGCATCGCAACATGAACGTTACCATTACCGAGAACAAAAAGGGCTTCACCGTCAAGTGGACGTCAACCACCATCAAATCGGACGGGCGGGTCAAGGAAAAATCCTATTCGATCACCTTCACCCCCAGCGACCGTGACGGCATCTTTGCCGCCGCGATGGAGCAGAACCTGTTTGGCAAGTCTGTTCAGCTCGACCCGATGAAGGGCGAACCCTATGTCTGGGGCCGCATTGCCGGCGACACGCTGACGGTGTTCTCACTGTTTGTGAATGATGAGGGTGGCTATGAGATGCAGCAATATGATCGGACCCTTGCGGACGGCGGCTTGCAACTGGAATTCAGCCTGTCGCGCAATGGCGAAGAATTGCGGTCAGTCTCGGCGTTTCTGGAACGACAGTAACCGGGCCTGAACGAACTTTACCGGGCGTGACAAATAACCGGGAATGACAATAGCCGCCGGGCGCGACCCGACCTAACCCATTGGTTTGGTCGCGGATGGATTACTTGCGGAACTGATCCAGGGACACGACTTCGGCGTCTGGTTTGGTCTCTTCGCCGGGGCCGCCCACGTGATCCGTGTTGATCGGGGTTGGCGCGGATTCGTCGTCTTCGTCCGATGATTCAAACCGCAGCCCGAATTCGACCGAGGGGTCGACAAAGGTCTTGATGGCGTCAAACGGGATGTACAGTGGCTCAGGTGAATCGCCAAAGTTCAAGGTGATCGAAAACCCGTCCTTGCCGACTTCCAGATTGTCGAACCAATGCTGCATCACGACGGTCATTTCGCCCGGATAACGATCCGCCAGCCAATCGGCCAGTTCGGCGTCCGGGTGGGACGTGTCGAACGTAATGAAAAAGTGGTGCGCCCCCGGAAGACCGTTTTCGGCCACATCCTGCAAAACAGTCTTGATCAGGCCGCGCATGGCGGTATGCATCAGATTGCCATAGTCTATATCATGGGACATCGCTTTTCCCCCGTTCACCTGAATAACAGCATAGGGGATTCGAACGGAAACAAAAGGCGTTACCGCCAAATTACGGCGTAAAATTCGCGGCAATTCAAATCGCTACACGCGCGCGCAACCAACGCTCTTTGCGCACCGGATTACCGGGTATATCACAGGCAAAAACAGGGGGGAGGTTAGTGCAGGTTTCTGTTGCCAGGTACCTGCGAACCCCGCCAAACGCTGCTAAGCGAGAGGACTTAAGGTTTCGATCACTCGAACCGCTTACGCGGCCAGAGCCATCGGAGCTTTGTTGTCATTTGCAACTAGCTTAAATGTACCGATAACGGTGGTAACTCACCGAAACAAAGCTAACCCCTTTAGACGTTCGTCGATCCTGTTTCGACCCCATGATCCCAAATGAAAGGATGTTTGGTGGAGTCGCCGGGTACCGCCCCCGGGTCCGATCCGCTTATTACGAGCGCGTTTATGTTCATAGTCCCGAGGGACAATACCAATATAGGGTGGTGTGTGCCCCGTTGCAATCACCCAAGGGCTGGAAACGGTCTGCAATCGTTCGCCGGGCCTGCTGGTCGAGCGCGCAAGAGTGTGCGCGCGCGGCGGCCCTGGGGCCATTTGCCGCGCGCTGGCGATTCTCTGACAGAGAAAATTACCCGGTAACGGCAACAATAGTGCCGTCTTGGCAGGATTGTTTCGACCGCACCGGGGTACAGCGGCACCAGAAAGGCTTAACAGGGCGATAATGCCCGGAAATCAGCGCAGACTTTGCCGTTGGCGCGGGGCTTGTGTTACAAGTGGTTAATTACATGCATGATTACCGACTTGGCGCGCGCGCCCAAGGTAGGAGAGACAAATGGTACATATTACCGGACCACAGGATCAGCAGCAGGTGACGAATGTCCCGATTGATCCTGATTCGAACAATCCGATCGAAGTGACCCAGACCTCTACCATCGAAACCTTTCCCGGTGGCGGCGTTGACAAGGACGGCTTCAATTTCGAAGTCAGCGTATCAGGCTCTAACGTGGCCGAGCAGATCAACATCGCCATCGCCATCGACACATCAGGGTCGACGGGTGGAAGTTCAGGCACCGATTTCAACGGTGACGGTTCGAACGAGACAATTCTGCAAGCGGAACTGATTGCCGCGCAGGAATTGTTCGACGCCTATGTGGCGGCGGGCTATGATCCGTCCGAGGTGACGATTTCGCTGGTCACCTATTCCGGCAGCGCCGCCGTCGAAGGCACCTTTACGCTGAACGATGCCACCGCCTTTACCGACGCGCTTGGTGTTATCAACGACGATGGCCCCGGCGGCACCACCAACTATGAGGCCGGGCTGGACGCGGTCGGCACCGCCTGGAGCGGTGCAGGCGTGGACCCTGCCTCTACCAATGTGCTGGTGTTCATGTCGGACGGTTTCCCGTTTCCCGGCGGTCAGGATATCGCCGGGTCCTCGACCACGCTTGAGGCCGATTGGAACGCGCAGATAACCGGCGTCGGTCTGGGCGCGAACAGCAGCCTTGATGCGCTGAACATCCTCGACAACACCGGCGGGGCCGATCAGGTTCTCAGCGGCTCGGAACTTCTTGATATCGTGGTGGCACCGCTGACCGATGCGGATTTCCTGCGGTTCGAAATCGTCATCGAAGGCGTGGATATGAACGGTGATCCACTGACCCAGACGATCATCTACAACGACGGCGACCCGGAAGTCATCACCACCCAGCTGGGCTGGTCGGTGGATAACCTGTCGATTGATCCGGTGTTTGACACCGGTCAGGATGTGACCATCACCTTCAACAGCTATTTTGCCGAAGATCCCGGAAACCCCGGCAGCGGCGAACAGGTGGTGACAACCATGCATGACTTTATCGGTATCGTCTGCTTTACGCCGGGCACCCGCATTCTGACTCCGGCGGGCGCGGTGGCGATTGAGACGCTAGAGGCCGGCGACCGGATCATCACCCGTGACCACGGTGTTCAGATGATCCGCTGGATCGGTGCGACAACCATTTCCGCCGGCTACATGGCCGCGCGTCCCAACCTGCGCCCGGTTCTGATCCGCAAGGGGGCCTTGGGCAAGGACGTGCCGGAACAGGACATGCGCGTTTCACGCCAGCACCGGATTCTGGTGCGCGACTGGCGCGCCGAGGTGATGTTTGGCGTCGAAGGTGGCATATTGGTCCCGGCCTTTTCGCTGTGCAACGACAAGGATGTGCTGCAAGAGCGCCCGACCGGGGATGTCACCTATATCCACATGGCGTTTGACGATCACGAAGTGGTCTATGCCGATGGCGTCGAAGCCGAAAGCTTTCATCCCGCAGATCGCATGGTGTCGGCGCTTAGTTCGGCGCAGCAGCAGGAATTGTTCGAACTGTTCCCGGATTTGCAGCGCGGCGACGGCTATGCCTTTGATTCCGCCCGCCAACAGGCGCGTGGTGTTGAGGCACATGTTCTGGGGCCGCTGGGCGACTGACATAACGATCAGACATTGCTTTGATACAGCCCCCGGCGTTGGTTCGCCGGGGGTTTTGCCGTTTTACGCCTGCCCGGAGGGGGCGAAAAACGCTTTGAGACGGGGCAGCAACCAGTCCCACAGGCCGGGCGCGCCGCGTTTGATCGGTGTGCCAACCCGTTGTTCCAACTGGTCCATCGTCACATTGTACTCAGCCCATGTGCCACCACCGCTGGCCAGATTGGCCACCGGCACCTGAATCCGGTCAATCGCCTTGGCAAAGCGGGCATCGCCGGTTTGCGCCGCCTCAAATTCATCCCAGAGCGCGCGAAATTCCTGTGCCTGACCGTCGGGTAACATGGCAAACAACCGGTCGGCGGCGGCGATTTCCTTGGCGGCCATTGCTGCGTGATCCACATCACCGTGGATCGGCGCGTCGCCGGCGTCGATCTCGACCAGATCATGCAGCAGCAGCATTTTCAGCACCCGGTTGATGTTCACGTCCGGGCCAGCCTGATCCGCCAGAACCAGCGCATACAGCATGATGTGCCATGAATGTTCAGCCGAGTTTTCGCGCCGCGACCCGTCAATCAACCGCGAGGCGCGCAGGACTGATTTCAGCTGATCAGCCTCAAGCAAAAAGGCCATTTGCGCATCGATCCGCTGGGTCATTCGGTCTTTGGCGCGGATTTGCCGGCGCGCGCGTCCTTGACGGTCTTGATCAGGAACTGCCGGGCAAGGCGCTCTGACAGGCGCACGCGCACTTCGGTCAGGTATGCCTCTTCCAGCGATTGCGATGAGGCGGCCAGAATGTCGCCCACCCGGATGTAAAGGCGGTCATCGCCCAACTCGTCCATCGCCTTGAGCGTATCTTCTGCAAGTTTCGCCGCCAGCGTGTCAATGATCGACATCAGCGCGAGGTTTCGGTCAGGCGGCGTTTTACGTAGTCAGAGACGCTGTTGATCATCGGGTCCATGTGTTCGCCCTGAAAGAAATGATCGGCGCCTTCGACTTCCTGATGGGTGATGGTGATGCCCTTTTGTTCGTGCAGCTTGTCCACCAGCGCCACCGTATCCGCCGGCGGGGCCACGCGGTCGGACAGCCCGTTGATGATCAACCCGGAAGACGGGCAGGGGGCGAGGAACGAAAAGTCGTACATGTTGGCGGGCGGAGACACGGTAATGAACCCGGTGATCTCGGGGCGGCGCATCAGCAGTTGCATGCCAATCCAAGACCCGAAAGAGAATCCGGCAACCCAGCAATGTTTGGAATTGTTGTTCATGGATTGCAGGTAATCCAGCGCGCTGGCCGCGTCGGACAGTTCGCCAATGCCCTGATCGTATTCGCCCTGGCTGCGCCCAACCCCGCGAAAGTTGAACCGCAAGACGGTAAAGCCCATGTTATAAAAGGCATAATGCAGGTTGTAGACCACCTTGTTGTTCATCGTGCCGCCAAATTGTGGGTGCGGGTGCAGGATGATCGCGATTGGTGCGTCTTTTTCTTTTTGCGGGTGATAGCGGCCTTCCAGGCGGCCTTCGGGACCAGGAAAAATAACCTCGGGCATGGGCGTTTCGTGTCCTCGTGCTGTTTCTTTTCGGGAGGCGCGGGGATATTCTTGACGAAATTCCTCAGACACCTTAGAACGGTTCTAATTGAAAGCGACAGACACTGGGTCAGCGCCGTCAGGGGGGGATACTCAACGGCGGAGGAAAGGTCAATGTTTGTGAGCGGATGCGACGCCTGGCGATGGCGGATCTGGGGGATTTGGGAATGAAACTTTCGACCAAGGGGCGCTATGCGATGGTTGCGCTGGTGGATATTGCCACCCATTCCGGTGGGGCGTTGGTGACGCTGGGGGATATCGCCCAGCGGCAGGATATTTCGCTGCCGTATCTTGAGCAGTTGTTCGTCAAGCTGCGCCGGGGCGATCTGGTGCAATCGGTGCGCGGGCCGGGTGGTGGGTATCGTCTGGCGCGCCCTGCGTCCGAAATCCGCGTGGTGGATGTGTTGCAGGCGGTGGATGAGACGGTTGATGCGATGCACAAGGGGGCCGGGGCCTCTGGTGGGTCGTCGGGGTCGCAGGCGCAATCGCTGACCAACCGGTTGTGGGAAGGGTTGAGCGCAAATGTCTATGTGTTCCTGCACCAGACCCGGCTTTCGGATGTGATTAATAATGAACTGGCCCCATGTCCGGCGGTGCCCGGGTTGTTTGCCGTTGTGGACGCGGAATGTTGAGCGCGCGCCTGTGGCAGGGGTTGAATTTGAGTATTTGGAACAAGAAGAAGCCATGAGACGGGTCTATCTGGATAATAATGCGTCGATGCCTTTGAGGGATGAGGCGCGCGCGGCGATGGTTGCGGCGATGGATCTGGGTGGCAATCCGTCTTCGGTTCATGGCGAAGGGCGCGCGGCGCGGGCCTTCAGGAGCAGTGCCTGGAACAGTCAGAGCATCTCATCGCCCTGCTGCTGGGGGATACCGGATCAACGTAAAGATAACGCGCGA
>NVQY01000150.1 GCA_002400675.1 Paracoccaceae bacterium
TGATTTTGACCATTGGGCTGAAAGTGGTGCCAAAGGCTGGGGCTACGGCGATGTGCTGCCCTATTTCAGGCGTATGGAGCATTGGCATTCGGGCGGTCATGGCGGCGATGCGGATTGGCGCGGGTCAGACGGGCCGCCGCATGTGACCCGTGGCGCGCGTAAAAATCCGCTGTTTCAGGCATTCGTTAAAGCGGGGCAGCAGGCCGGATATCCGGTAACCGGTGATTACAACGGTGCGCAACAAGAGGGTTTTGGCCCGATGGAACAAACCGTCTGGAAAGGGCGGCGCTGGTCGGCGGCCAATGCGTATTTGAAACCTGCACTCAAGCGGCCCAACGTGACGCTGATCCGCGCCTTGGCCCGCAAGGTTGTGATCGAAGACGGCCGCGCCGTCGGGGTTGAGGTGTCGCGTGGTGGCAAGGCCGAGGTTCTGCACGCCAACCGCGAGGTTATTATCGCCGCCAGCTCTATCAACTCACCGAAATTGCTGATGCTGTCCGGCATTGGTCCCGCCGCACATCTGGCCGAACACGGCATTGATTTGGTCGCGGATCGCGCGGGTGTGGGGCAAAACCTGCAAGACCATCTTGAGCTTTATATTCAGATGGCCGCGAAACTGCCTATAACGTTGTATAAACACTGGAATTTGCTGTCCAAGGCGCTGATCGGCGCGCAGTGGCTGTTCACCAAGACCGGGCTTGGAACCTCGAACCAGTTCGAAAGCGCCGCCTTTATCCGCAGTCGCGCCGGTGTGGCCTATCCCGATATCCAGTACCATTTCCTGCCCATTGCGGTGCGGTATGACGGCAAGGTCGCCGCCGAGGGACATGGGTTTCAGGCTCACGTGGGTCCGATGCGGTCAACCAGCCGGGGGGCGGTGACGCTGCGATCCGGTGACCCTCGGGACGCGCCCGAAATCCGGTTCAACTATATGAGCCAGCCGCAAGACTGGCAGGATTTCCGCGCCGCCATCCGCCTGACCCGCGAGATATTCGCGCAAGACGCGTTTGCACCGCATGCGGATTACGAAATCCAACCCGGCGTAGGTGTGCAAAGCGATAGCGATCTCAATGCGTTCATCGCCGAACATGCCGAAAGCGCCTTTCATCCCTGTGGCACCTGTCGCATGGGGCAGGCCGATGATAGCGACGCGGTGGTTGATCCCAATGGCCGGGTGATTGGGGTCGAGGCCCTGCGGGTGGCCGACAGCAGCATTTTCCCCCGCATCACCAATGGCAACCTGAACGCGCCTTCAATCATGGTGGGCGAAAAGATCGCCGATCACCTGTTGGGACGTGACCCGCTGAGCGCGCTTAATGATCGTCCGTGGATCCACCCCGATTGGCAAACGTCACAGCGCTGAAGGGCAGGGCACGTTACCCGATCGGCCCCGGCCGACGCTCTTCGCTAAGCAAGACATTGGCCTCGACCTCGCCCGCGCCGGGCAGGGTCATGATGCGTCGCCGCAAAACCCGTTCAAAATCCGATAGATCGCGCGCCACCACCCGCAGGCGAAAATCATACAGACCCAGCACGTGTTCGACGCTCTGCACCTCGGGAATCGCACTGACCGCCCGCTCAAAATCCGCCAGACTCGCCCGCCCCTTACGGGCCAGCTTGACCCCCAGAAACACCGTCACCCCAAACCCCAGCGCCTCGGCGTTCAAACGCAACCGCCGCCCGGCAATCACCCCGGCGTCTTCCAGTCGTCGGATCCGCCGCCAGGTCGCGGGCTGCGACAGCCCTAACCTGCGCCCCAGCGCCCCGGCACTTTGCGAGGCATTCTGCGTCAACGCGCGCAATATCTTGCGGTCGATCCCATCCAGATCAATCACAGCGGTAATCCTTGGTCGCTCTTGATCCGCGCAATATGCATCAGCGCCTCGATGTCGGCGATATGCGGTAGGGTCAGAATCCGGTCGCGATACAACGCCTGATAATGCGCCAGATCCCGGGCAATCACGGACAGACGCACATCGACCCGCCCCAGAAACGTCTGGATTTCCAGAACCTCGGGAACCGCGCGCGCCGCCTCAAGAAACTCGTCAAATCCGCGCGCCTGCGTCTTGTCGAGCGTGAACCGCAAACTGACTTCGACAGTATACCCCAGCGCCGCCCAGTCGATCACCGCCTCCTGCCCCAGAATGACCCCCGCCCCGCGCATCTTTTCCAGCCGCCGCCAACAGGTGGCCGCCGTGACACCGCACCTGTCGGCCAGATCGGCATTGGCCAGATCCGGCTCGGCCTGAAACTGACGCAATATGCGCCGATCTGTATCATCAAGCATGGATTTTCCGCAAATCACAAAAACAAAGAATGATTCTTCTTCTTGTTCATAAATACTCAAAAATTCTGAAATCACAATCCGCTCAACATCGGTTAAAAGTACCCCAACATCAACTTACCTGACAAAGGAGCACCACCATGCGGGTCTATTACGATCGCGATTGCGATATCAACCTGATCAAAGACAAGAAAGTCGCCATTCTCGGCTACGGTTCCCAAGGCCACGCCCATGCGCTGAACCTGCGCGACTCCGGTGCCAAGAACCTTGTGGTCGCCCTGCGCGAAGGTTCGCCCTCGGCTGCCAAAGCGACCGCTGAAGGCCTCAAAGTCATGGGCATCGCCGAGGCCGCCGCATGGTGTGACCTGATCATGTTCACCATGCCCGACGAATTGCAGGCCGAAACCTACAAGAAATACGTGCATGACAACCTGAAAGACGGCGCGGCGATTGCCTTTGCCCACGGTCTCAACATCCATTTCGGCCTGATCGACACCAAACCCGGCGTTGACGTGATCATGATGGCCCCCAAAGGCCCCGGTCACACCGTGCGCGGCGAATACTCCAAAGGCGGCGGCGTGCCCTGCCTTGTGGCCGTGGATCAGGACGCGTCCGGTAAGGCGCTGGAAATCGGACTGTCCTATTGCTCGGCCATCGGCGGCGGGCGCTCCGGCATCATTGAAACCAACTTCCGCGAAGAATGCGAAACCGACCTGTTCGGCGAACAGGCGGTGCTGTGTGGCGGTCTGGTGGAACTGATCCGCATGGGCTTTGAAACTCTGGTCGAGGCCGGATATGCGCCCGAGATGGCCTATTTTGAATGCCTGCATGAGGTCAAACTGATCGTCGATCTGATCTATGAAGGAGGCATCGCCAACATGAACTATTCGATCTCGAACACGGCGGAATATGGCGAATATGCCTCTGGCCCACGCATCCTGCCCTACGACGAAACCAAGGCGAGGATGAAAGCGGTTTTGACTGACATCCAGAACGGCAGCTTTGTGCGTGACTTCATGCTGGAAAACGCCGTGGGTCAGCCGCATTTCAAAGCCACACGGCGCTTGAATGATGAGCATCAGATCGAAGCCATTGGCGAAAAACTGCGCGGCATGATGCCGTGGATTTCCGCCGGCAAGATGGTCGACAAAGACAAGAACTGATCGCTCTGCGTGGGTTTCACCCACCCTACACAAATCACACCCCGGCCCCTGCGCCGGGGTGTCTTCCTTAAAGGGCACCATGGGCCAAACTCGTGAAATAACGCCTAAAAGCTGGCTGATGATCGCCCTTCTCGGGGTGACCTGGGGCGGCACATTTCTGGTTATCGAACTGGCATTGGCGGGGATCACCCCGTTCTGGCTGGCGGCGGCGCGGATCACGTTTGGCGCGGCGCTGACCTGGGTGATCTGGCTGGCGCGGGGCGCGCGTCTGTTTGCGCGCCGGCCCGGTACCGGACAAACTGCTAATCTGGTTTTCATCGCTATTCTAAGTTCCGCGGTGCCTTTCATGCTGCTTAGCTGGGGGCAACAGTTTGTCACCTCCGGGTTTGCGGGGGTGTCGATGGCCAGCGTTGCGTTAATCGTGCTGCCGCTGGCGCATTTTCTGGTGCCGGGCGAACGGATGACCTGGCGGCGACTGGCCGGGTTTCTGATCGGATTTGCAGGCGTTGTCTTGCTGATCGGCACAAATGTGTTTGAAAGCAGCGGTGCAACGCAGGAACTGCCCGGGCGAATCGCCTGTTTTGGGGCCGCTGCCTGTTACGCTGTCAGCTCGGTGCAGATGCGCCGGCTTCCTCAGGTTGATCCGGTTGGCTTGTCGGCGGTGTTGTTGGCAATCGGTGCGCTGGTTGTCATTCCCGCCGCCTGGATCGTCGAAGGCCCACCGCCAATGCCCGATCGCAACACGTTGATGTTCGTCGCTTTTCTTGGGCTTGTTCCAACCGCAGCGGCAAATTTGTTGCGGGTCACGGTGGTACGTACCGCAGGTCCGGTGTTCATGAGCCTGGTCAATTATCAGGTGCCTGTCTGGTCGGTATTGCTGGGTGGTTTGATCCTGGGCGAGGCCCTTCCTCCGAGCTTGTTCTGGGCTATGTCGCTGATCCTGGCCGGAGTCGGGTTAAGCCAGTACGGTGCCCTGAAACGCCTGTTTTCCCCCGTTGCGCGACCCAAAACTTTCAAGTGAAAGTTTTAACAAGAATTTTTCTTAAAATTCTTTGGCGTTACCGCCGCAGCGCTGTGACCAGTTCATCGTATAACGCCATGCGTTCCTCTTCTGACAAAAAGGCCCCAATCTCGACCTTGCGCCCCGCGCCTGTCAGCGTGACGTAATAGGGCACCGGCCCGCCATGTTCGTGCATTTCCGGGCGCGCCCAGTAACGGTTGCAATCCCATTCCAGCACCGGCCCGCGTGGATTTCGGCGTCTCAGGTATGCGTGGTCCGGTGTCAGCGTCAGAATCTCAAATACCTGCGCGTCGCGCCGTGACCGGTCCAGCGCCAGCCAGAGACCGCCCAAAGTCATCAGGAAAAACGGCAACAGCCACCATAGGGCCACGGTCCCCAGCACCGCCATCAACGGCAGCAGGATCAGCATAGACGTGGCCCCAAGGAACCCCGCATAGCCACGCGGGCGTAGCGATTGGTGCGGCCAAAGGTGCAGTTCCTTGGTCGGGGTGGTTTGGGGCTGATCCGGGGCGTTCCACATGTATGGCATCGGGGTATATTGTCTTTGTTCGCGTTTTCTCCTCCTTTATATAGGGCGCAATGCCGTCACGGCAAAAGTCCATTTGACGCGGGTGGGCCGGGACACTGGCTGCAATTGGCCGTTGCGCGGCTTCCCGGGTTTACATGGGTGGTCTGACCCAGCAAACTGCGCGCGAACAAGCCGGAGAATGGCATGGAACTGGATCATCTGGCGCTCGCCGCGCCGACCCTTGACGAGGCGAGTGAGGCAATCGAATCCGCGCTTGGTGTGGCGATGCAGCCCGGTGGACAACATCAGATGTTTGCCACCCACAACCGGCTTTTGGGGCTGGAAGGCGGGCTGTACCTTGAGGCGATTGCCATTGATCCCAACGCCCCCGATCCCGGCCGCGCGCGATGGTTCGATCTTGATAGTTTTCAGGGTCCCCCACGTTTGTGCAACTGGATTTGTCGCACCAGCGATCTTGGCGCGACGCTGGATCAAATGCCCGACGGCGCGGGCAATGTGGTTCAGCTTAGCCGAGGGGATCTGCGCTGGCGCATGGCGGTGCCAGACTCGGGGCGCTTGCCCTATGACAACTTGTTTCCGGCGCTGATCCAATGGCAGGGCGCTTTGCATCCCGCCTCAATGCTGGCCCCGTCGGGCTGCGCGCTGCGGCGATTGCTGGTGACACACCCCGAGGCCGACAGCCTACGCGCGCTATTGCCCCTTGTCGGATCGCGGGTTGAATTTGAAACCGGGCCGGCCGCCTTGATGGCGGAATTCGACACGCCGCATGGGGTCAGGGTGCTGACATGATCATCCGGCAGGCCCGACTGGACGACGCGGGCCAGATCTGTGCCATCCACAACGCGATCATCCGCGACACAGAGATTACATTCACCACCAAAGAGCGCCGCGAAGCCCAGGTCGCCGCCGACATCGCCCTGCGCTGGAGCGCGTTTCAGGTGGCCGAGCATGACGCGCAAGTGGTGGGGTTTGCCTATTTCGGCCCCTTTCGCGCCGGCCCGGGATATGCGCGCACCAAAGAACTGACCATTCACCTGACCCCGGACGCGCGTGGCCACGGCACCGGGCGCGCGTTGCTGCGACGGCTGGAAAAAGAGGCTATCGCCCAGGGTGTGCATGTTCTGGTGGCGGGGATTTCCGCCGCCAATCCCGGTGGCATCGCCTTTCATGCCGCCTGTGGGTTCGACGAGGTGGGCCGCCTGCCCGAGGTAGGGATCAAGGCGGGGCAATGGCTTGATCTGGTGCTGATGCAAAAAATCCTGCCAAAGGGGATGGACCCGGCTGACAGCGACGACGCGGCAGGGTAACATCCGCGAATGTCGATCTGGACCCGCATAACCGAGGCGCTGGGCGCGCTGGCAAAAGGCGAAAGCCTGACCGAGGTGTTCGACCGTCTGCGCACGCCGCGCGAACGCACCGTCGCCTTTGCCATTGCGGTGATCGCGCTGGGGGCCAAGATGGCCAAGGCCGACGGGCAGGTGACGCGCGACGAGGTGACCGCCTTTCGCGACGTGTTCCAGATCGCCCGCACGGACGAGGCCGGGGCCGCGCGGGTGTTTGACATGGCGCGTACCGATGTGGCCGGCTATCGCGACTATGCCCGCCAGATCGCCCGCATGTTTGCCGATGACCGCGAAACCTTGTGTGACCTGATGGAGGGGCTGTTTCACATTGCCCTTGCCGACGGGTTCTATCATCCGGGCGAAAACGAATTTCTCAGGAACGTGTCGGACATATTTGGCCTGCCCGAACGGCAGTTTCTGGCCCTGCGCGCGCGGTTTGTGCCTGACGAACACCCCGATCCCTACTCGGTTCTGGGGGTGACGCCCGACATGCCCTATGAAGAAATGCGGGTGGTTTGGCGCAAACTGGTGCGCGAAACCCACCCGGATGCGATGATCGCGCGCGGCGTCCCCGAAGAAGCGATCCGACTGGCGGAAAAACGCATGATCGACATCAACCTTGCCTGGGACGAGATCAACGGCGCACGGGTCTGATGCGACTGGCGACCTATAACGTGGAATGGTTCGCCAACCTGTTCGACGACAAGGATAATTTGCTGGTAGATGACCGCTGGTCAGGGCGTTACAACGTCACCCGCGCCGCCCAGATAGAGGCGCTGGGCAAGGTGTTTGCCGCGATTGACGCAGATGCGGTGATGGTGATCGAAGCGCCCAATTCCGGGCGCCAGCAAAGCACCGTGCGCGCGTTGGAACGGTTTGCCGCCGCGTTCGATCTGCGCACCTCCAAGGCGCTGATCGGCTTTCCCAACGACACGCAACAGGAAATCGCGCTGTTGTATGACCCCGATGCGCTGGACGTGCGGCACGATCCGCTGGGGTCGCTGACCGGCAAAAAGGGCAGCGGGGATGCGCCGCGTTTTGATGGCACGTTCCGCATTGATCTGGACATTGATGCGACCGAAGATCTGGTGCGGTTCTCGAAACCTCCGCTGGAACTGGCGCTGCGCACGGCGGCGGGCAAGGAAATTCGACTGATCGGTGCGCATTTGAAATCCAAGGCTCCGCATGGTGCGCGCACGGACGATCAGGTGATGCGCCTGTCGATCGCCAACCGACGCAAGCAACTGGCGCAGGCGATCTGGCTGCGCCAGCGGATCGAGGCGCATCAGTCGCAGGGTGACTCGCTGATCCTGATGGGAGATCTGAACGACGGGCCGGGGCTGGATGAATACGAACGCCTGTTTGGCCGCTCGTCGGTCGAAATCCTGCTGGGCGATACCTTACTTGATCCGCACGCCAAGGCGGCGCTGAGCCAGCGGTTCGGGGTGCGCTATGCCACCGCCCGGTTTGAACGCCCCGGTGGCGAAAGGTTCTTGCAGGCGCTGCTGGATTACATCATGATTTCGCTTGATTTGATGGATCGTGGGCCGGTCTGGCGCATCTGGCATCCGTTTGATGACGCCGAATGCTGGCAGATACCGGAACTGCGCGAGGCCTTGCTGACCGCGTCAGATCACTTCCCGGTGACGCTGGATATCGACATCTGACGGCACCTGTTACAGCGGCCTGATCTTCAGCCGTGTCACCCGGTTGCCCTCGCGTTCCATCACCTCGAAACGAAAGTTGTGGAACGAAAACACCTGACCCACGGTCGGGATCATCTGTGCCTCGTGGATCACCAGACCGGCGACGGTGTTGGCCTCTTCGTCGGGCAGGGACCAGTCGTTGGCGCGGTTCAGATCGCGGATCGTCATGGCCCCGTCAACCAGAAACTGCCCGTCGTCGGTGCGCACTTGCAGCCCCTCGGCGTCGGTGTCGAATTCATCGGCAATCTCGCCGACGATCTCTTCGAGAATGTCCTCTAGCGTGATCAGCCCCTGCAACGATCCGTATTCGTCCACCACCAACCCAAAGTGGCTGCGCAGGCGCAGGAATTCGCGCATCTGATCGTCCAGCGGCGTGGTTTCCGGCACAAAATACGGTGGCACCGCGACGTCGGTGATGCGAAACCGTTTCAGCGCCGAGGCGTCCCCGCCAGAGCCGCCAATCTGTTCATACATGGCGCGCGACAGGTCCTTGGCGTGGACGATGCCGACAATGTTCTCCGCCTCGTCGCGGAACACCGGCAGACGGGTGTGCGCGCTTTGCAGACATTGCTTCAGGATCGCCTCGGGGTCATCGTTAGCGTCGATCATTTCTATGTCAGAGCGGTGCAGCATGATCTCCTCAACCGCCCGGTCGCTTAGGTCAAGCGCGCCCAGAATGCGGTCGCGGTCCTCTTTTTCGACCACCCCTTCGGAATGGCCCAGTTGCAGCGCGCCAGCGATTTCCTCGCGTACCGCCAGCATCTGACTGTCGGCCTCGATCTGCACGCCGAACAGGCGCAGCAGGGCGCGCACCAGCATCCGCACGGCACCGACGACTGGGGCAAACACCGTCACCACCACGCCAATCACCGGAGCCACCCATGCGGCGGCTTTTTCCGAGTTGATGATGGCATAGGTCTTGGGCAGGACTTCGGCAAAGATCAGCACCAGAAAAGTCATCACCAGCGTCGCCATGACTACGCCGTTCTGCCCGAATATCCGGGTGAACATCGCCGTGGCCAGAGATGCGGCAAGGATGTTCACAAGGTTGTTGCCCAGTAACACCGAGCCGATCAGGCGTTCGTTGTCTTCAGTGATTTTCAGCGCCGCCCGCGCGCCGCGCGACCCCTTGTCCGCCTGTGCCCGCAATTTCCCGCGCGAGGCGGCCGTCAATGCGGTTTCTGAGCCAGAGAAAAACGCCGAAAGCACCAGCAACACCACGATTGCGCCGCTGCTGATC
Organism: Paracoccaceae bacterium; assembly: GCA_002400675.1. Classification (GTDB taxonomy): domain Bacteria; phylum Pseudomonadota; class Alphaproteobacteria; order Rhodobacterales; family Rhodobacteraceae; genus NVQY01. Next base: position 9,287 of record NVQY01000150.1, read on the forward strand.
CAGAATGCGCCGTCAAAAAGCGCAGATGAGGGGTCCATGAGTTCGTTTTATCCTTTGTCCTGCCTATGGTTATGGGGGCAGGGGGGCGCGCAATCAAGGGCGCGTCAGTCGGATTTTTGCGCCAGTGGGTGATGTTCAAGCACCAGTTCGCTCAGCCGCTCATCCAGAACATGGGTGTAAATCTCGGTGGTTGCCACGTCCGCGTGACCCAGCAGGGTCTGGATGGATCGCAGATCGGCCCCGTTGGCCAGAAGATGCGTGGCGAACGCATGGCGCAGCGTGTGCGGCGTCACCTTGGCCGGACTGACGCCGCCGGCCACCGCCAGTTCCTTGATCAACAGGTAGAACCGGTGACGCGTCAGATAGCCCGATTTTCCCCGCGACGGGAACAGGAACCGCGAGGCGGGCAGGCCTTTTTGCGCCCGCGCCGGCTGCCCATCATCCCACGCCACAAGCCACGCGGCCAGCGCATCGCGCGCCGGCGGCGACAGCGGCACCATGCGTTCCTTGTCGCCCTTGCCACGGATCAGCAACATGCGCGGATCGCCCCGCGCGGCGGCCACCGGCAGGGACACCAATTCGCTGACCCGCATACCGGTGGCGTACAACAGCTCCATCAGGCAGGTGTTGCGGACCCGGTCGCGGCCCATGGTCCGTGCGGCCTGTAGCAGGCGGTCAACTTCGGCCTCATCAAGGGTCTTTGGCAGGCGTTTGTCGCGCCCCGGCCCGGTGATCTGGATCGCCGGATTATCGTCGCGCCAGCCTTCCTCAAAGGCAAAGCGGTAGATCTGTTTGATCGCGGACAGACGCCGCGCGCGGGTGGATTTCGCCAGCCCTTGTGCGTCGCAGTGGATCAGATAGGCCTCGACCTCTTCGCGGGTAACGTCGCCCAGAGCGGGGCCTTTGCGGTGCGCAAGCCAGCCGGTGAAATCGGTCAGATCACGGCCATAGGCCAGCAACGTGTTGGTCGCGGCCCCCAGTTCGGCGGCCTGCGCATCCAGAAAGGTGGACACCCATTGCCCGGCCTGTTCGGGCGCGCGCATCAGGGCCGGTCCAGCAACATCAGTTGCAATCCCGCGCGCCGGGCGATGTCTTCCATGCCGACGGCGCGGAAAATTGTTAGGGCCGCGCTAAGGTCGGCGGGGTTGCCCTGTGCGCCGCTGTCGAGCAGGATCATCGCCCGCAGGATAGCTTCGCCCAGCTGACCCGCATCCAGCAGGATCTGAATGTCCGGTGGTGGGCTGGCGGTGTCAGAGAACCCACCGGCGATTGCGCGCGCGGTGGCATCGGGGGCGGGCACGCGGCCCGGATCACCCTGCGCGAGGGCGGCCAGAAAGAGGCTTTGCGGGTCATCATCTATGGGCGATTGCGCGGGTGTTTCGTAATCATGCGACAGCAACGTAATGCGCCAGACCAGCGCCTGCGCGGCGGGGTCATCCAGCGGAGCGGTCATAAGCTGATCGGCAAACAGGCTGGCAAACGGCACCTCAAGACGGGCGGCGCGCATGGCGTCCCAGACCAACGGCAGGGTTTTGGCCAGCGCATCCGCACTGCCGCTTTCCAGTGCGGTTTCAAAGCGTTGCAGCGCCGCGACCCGGTCCCACACGCCGCCCGACGCTGCCGGTTGGCGGTCAGTATACAGCCCCAGCAACCGGTTGGGGCCAAGCGCGCCAATGCGGGTCAGGCGCTCTGCCGCCTCAATCTGCGCCCGCCAGCCGGCTACATCACGCAGATCCGCGGTGGCGAATGCACGTGGCAGGGATGCGGTGGGCAGGCGTTCGCCAATCGCCTCGAACAAGCGGAAGGTCAGCGGGTCGGGACCATCGGGCACCGGCAGGGGTGGGGCACCCTCGAACACATCAGGGCTAAGGAACCGGTCCAACAGCGCCAGATCGGCGGGTGGCAACAGCCCCAGCGCATGCACCGTTTCCAGGGTCAGCGCGGCGGTTTGCCAATCGCCCCGGCGCGCGCCGCAAAATATCCGTGTGGCGTAATCGGTGGCCAGATGCGGCGCTGAGGCCAGCACCGCGCAGGCGCGGTCTTCGTCGCCGGTCAGCAATGTGGCGTCAAACCAGCGGGCAAACCGCGCGGCGTTTTTCTGTGCCCCGGCCTGTTCGATCAGCGCCTGCGCCGGGTCGGTCGCGCCAAGCTGCAACAACCGGTCAACGCGGGCCAGCAACAAGGTTTCCTCGGCGTCCTCGCCGGTCGGCGGCACCGCCTCGGACAACAGCAGGGTATACAGCAGCCGTTGCATCGCCGGGTAATCGGCCACCGCCACATCGCTGATCAGCGCCGCCAGCACATCCGCATCGCTGCCGCGCCACATATCGACCGGCAATCCGGTCATGTTGTTGGGCACCAGTCCGACCGCCACCGCCAGTTCCTCTAGCGGGCTGACATTGATGGCGGACCTTTCGGCCCCGTCGCTGACGGGCGGTTCCAGCAACACCGGCGTGGTGAACCCGTCGGGCGGGTGCTGACCGATCCATTCGATGGCCGACAGGGGGGCCTGTGCGGCGGCCGCCACCGGGATCAAAAAGGCAAGTAACGCCCCTTTAATTCGCATCCAGCACCACCGGAACGCTGATTTCGCCTTGCGGGGCCGAGAAATCGACACCGAAAAACGGACCAACATAGGCATAGCCCACAAGGCCAATTGCCGCCAGAATAGCGAGGTATATCAAGTATTTGAATAGTCTGAACATGGGGTGCGCACTGCCTCGTCTTTTTGTGGTTTTGCCATAAGTTATATATGGCCTTTTTCGCAATATCACGTCATTCAATAAAGAATGAGCGAAATTGAGCAGAACCTGCGCCCCCAAAGCCCCGGACGGTTGTTGAAAACCGTGGTGATGGTGGGGATGATGGGGGCCGGGAAAACGGCTGTCGGGCGGGCCTTGGCGGCGCGTCTGGCGGTGCCGTTTCTGGACAGCGACATCGAAATCGAAACCGCCGCCAACATGAGCGTCCCCGAGATTTTCACCCGCGACGGAGAGCGGTTTTTTCGCGACAAGGAAACCAAGGTGATCCGCCGGTTGCTGAACGAGGAACGCTGTGTGCTGTCCACCGGGGGCGGGGCGTTTCTGGCGCAGGAAAACCGGGAAATGATCTCGCGGCGGGGGGTGTCGGTGTGGCTGCGCGCCGACCTCAGGGTGCTATGGAACCGGGTCCGGCACAAGGAAACCCGGCCGCTGTTGCGCACCCGCGATCCGCGCGGCACTTTGGGTGAACTTTATACGGTGCGGGTGCCGCTTTATAGCAAGGCCGATCTGGTGGTTGACTCAGACGGGATTGCCTCGATTGAACAGATGGTTGACCGGGTTCTGATGGCGCTGGAAACCCGACCCGATGTATTGGAAAAATCATGACAAATACCACCGTCCATGTGGCCCTTGGCGCGCGTTCTTATGATGTAGATATCGGGCCGGGCCTGCTGGCCGGGGCGGGCGCGCGCATTGCCCCGCTGTTGGCGCGCCCGAAAGTGGCGGTTGTGACGGATGAAAACGTCGCCGCGCTGCATCTGGACGCGCTGCGCGATGGGTTGGCAGCGGCTGGAATTTCGATGACCGCGCTGGCGCTGCCGGCGGGCGAGGCGACCAAGGGCTGGCCACAGTTCGAACGCACGCTGAGCTGGCTGCTGGATCAAAAGGTTGAACGCAACGACGTGGTGATCGCCTTTGGCGGCGGGGTGATTGGCGATCTGGCCGGGTTCGCCGCCGCCGTGTTGCGCCGTGGCGTGCGGTTTGTGCAGATCCCCACCTCGCTGTTGGCGCAGGTTGATAGCTCGGTCGGGGGCAAGACCGGCATCAACGCCGCGCAAGGCAAGAACCTGATCGGCGCATTTCATCAGCCGTCGTTGGTGCTGGCGGATACTGCCCTATTGGGGACGCTGACGGCGCGGGATTTTCTGGCCGGCTACGGCGAAGTGGTCAAATACGGCCTGCTCGGGGATGCCGAGTTCTTTGAATGGCTAGAGGTCAACGGCCCACTGCTGGCCGCTGGCGACATGGACGCAAGGGTGCAGGCCGTCGCGCGTTCCGTGCAGATGAAGGCCGACATCGTCGCGCGCGACGAGACCGAACAGGGCGACCGCGCATTGCTGAACCTTGGCCACACATTCTGCCACGCGCTAGAGGCGGCAACCGGCTACGGGGACCGTCTGTTGCACGGCGAAGGCGTGGCGATTGGCTGTGCATTGGCGTTTGAATTGTCGGCGCGCATGGGGTTGTGCCCGCAAGAAGACCCCAGCCGCGTGCGGGCGCATCTGCGCGCCATGGGCCAGAAAACCGATCTGGGGGACATCGACGGTGACTTGCCGGATGCCAGCGCTTTGTTAGAGCTGATGGCGCAGGACAAGAAAGTGGTCGAGGGACGGTTGCACTTTATCCTGACGCGCGGCATCGGCAAGGCGTTTGTTACCTCGGACGTGCCCGGTGATCAGGTTCATGCAGTGCTTGAGGATGCTCTTGCGCAGCGTTGATTTACTTGCGGAACTGCGTGTGAGCAAAGGCCATATGTCAGCGGTCTGACATATGGCCCTGAACGTTTGTCTAGAACGGGATTTCGTCGTCGGGAACCGCCGGGGACTGACCGCCACCGCCACCGCCGTATGGATCACCCTGTCCGCCACCTTGTCCGCCTTGTTGGCCGCCACCCTGACCACCGCCATAGTTGTCGCCGCCATACCCTGCGCCGCCGCCACCGCCGCCGCCATAGTTACCGCCGCCGCCACCGCCTTCGCCGCGACCGTCGAGCATCACCAGAGTAGAGCCGAACCCTTGCAGTACAATTTCGGTGGAATACTTGTCCTGCCCGCTTTGGTCCTGCCATTTTCGGGTTTGCAAAGCCCCTTCGATGTAGATTTTCGATCCCTTGCGCAGGTATTGCTCTGCCACGCGCACCAGGCCTTCGCTAAAGATCGCGACCGAATGCCATTCGGTTTTCTCGCGCCGCTCGCCGGTGTTTTTGTCTTTCCATGTCTCCGACGTGGCAATGCGCAGATTGCACACCTTGCCACCGTTCTGAAACGTGCGCACTTCGGGGTCGCGCCCCAGATTTCCGATTAGAATGACTTTGTTGACTGATCCGGCCATGATGCCCCCTGCTTTGGACGATTTAAGTTATTTGCGAATCTGAACGACCCGCGCCCGGCAAACTTATACGCCCCGCGCCGGGGTTGAAACATGTAACGGCGGGGCTTTGCCGGTTGGGCACCAAATCTGGTGTGTTGCCTACTGGAAATTGGTTAGCAAACTCTTTATACTGGGCCAAAGGCAGAGGGCAGGACCAACAACCGATGGGCAGACACGGGTTTCTTGGTGTGATGGTTGTTGGCGTCTCGCTGGCGGTGCCGGCGTCTGCGGACATGTTTTCCACCCGCTCGCAAAAGGGCATCTTTGCCTCGCAAGCGCGGGTTCTTGATACCCGCGCGTCCTCGCAATACGCCAATTCAGTCCGTCTGTTGCCACCCTCGGTCTATACGCCCAGCAAATGGGGCCCGTTGCCCTATAGCGGCGAATATCGCGGCGAATACCTGCTAATGGCACGCGAAGCGGCGCAGCGCCACAACGTCCCCGAAGACCTATTTTTGCGGCTGGTCCAGCAGGAATCGAACTGGAACCCCAACGCGGTGTCCAGCAAGGGCGCGCTGGGGCTGGCTCAGCTGATGCCGGCCACGGCGCGGCGCCTGCGGGTTGACCCGAGCGACCCTTACGAGAACCTTGATGGCGGGGCAAAGTATCTGGCCAAGCAATTCAAGAAGTTCCGGTCTTGGCAATTGGCCCTGGCGGCCTATAACGCCGGGCCAAAAGCGGTGAAAAAATACGGCGGCATTCCGCCCTATGAAGAGACCCGGAACTACGTCAAGACCATCTGGGGCAGCTAAGTTTCGCCTGCGGGACATCTCGCAACACCTTGAAATCACATCTTTCCGTGCCGAATTACTCTGCCGCCACCTTGATCACCGGCTCCATCTCGGCCAGCCTTTCATCGCTCAGATGGCACTTGATCTGATGCCCGGCGGCCAGATCACGCACCGGCGGCACTTCAGTATCGCACAAGCCTCCGGGCACTTTCGATTTCCACCCGCAGCGAGTCTGGAACGGGCACCCGGGCGGCGGGTTCATCGCCGACGGGATGTCGCCCTCTAGCACGATATGCTTTTTCTCCACTGAAGTATCGGCAATCGGCACCGCCGACAAAAGGGCCTCAGTATAGGGGTGATAGGGCGGGGAAAACACCTGATCGGTGCTGCCCAGTTCGACCACATGGCCCAGATACATCACCATCACCCGGTCGCTAAGATAGCGCACAATCGACAGATCGTGCGAGATGAACAGCAGCGTGGTTTTCTCGTTGCGCTGTATTTCCATCAACAAATCGGTCACCGCCGCCTGAACGCTTACATCCAGCGCCGAAACCGGTTCATCCGCCACCACGATGCGCGCGCCCCCGGCAAAGGCGCGGGCAATGCCGACCCGTTGCTTTTGCCCACCAGACAATTGCCGGGGCATCCGCTCGGCAAAGGCACGAGGCAGTTTCACCAGATCCAGCAGCTCCAGCATGCGTGCCTTGCGGGCCGCTTCACTGTTGCCAATGCCGAAAACCTCCAACGCGCGGACGATCTGGCGCCCGACGCTCATCGACGGGTTTAACGTGTCAAACGGGTTCTGGAACACCATCTGAATATCGCTGATGGTCTTGGTGTCGCGCTTTTCGATGGGGATATGTTCGATATTGCGCCCGTCCAGCAAGATTTCCCCCTCGGTCGCGGTCTCAAGCCCCATCAGCACCTTGGCAAAGGTGGATTTGCCACAGCCAGACTCGCCAACAATCGCCAGAGTCTCGCTTTCGCGGGCTTCAAATGTCAGGGTTTCGTTGGCTTTGACCACCTTCTTGTCGCCGCCGCCAAACATCGCATTGGCGGCCACTTCATAGTATTTCTTGAGGTTGTTGATCTTCAGAACCACCTCGCCGACCTCGGCCTTTTCCTTTTGCTCGCCCAGCGTAATCGGCGCGTTCCAGTCAATCTCGGTGAACTTCAAACATCGCGTGTGATGACGGTCATCCCCCGGCACCGGGTTCATCGACAAATCCCCCTGATCACAGCGCCCCTCCTCGAAATAATCACAGCGCGGACCAAAGTTGCAGCCCTCGGGGCGTTCATGCGGTAAGGGAAAGTTGCCCGGAATCGCCACCAATGGATGCGAATTCTTGTCAGCCCCGGGCAACGGAATCGATCGGAACAAGGCCTGCGTATAGGGATGCTGCATCTCGTCAAACACCGCCTTGATCGACCCGCGCTCAACGGCCTCGCCGGAATACATCACGCAAATCCGGTCGCAGGTCTCAAGAACCAACCCAAGGTTATGCGATATGAACAACATTGAGGTGCCGTATTTGCGCCCCAGATCCTTGACCAACTCGACAATCGCCGCCTCAACGGTCACATCCAGTGCCGTTGTCGGCTCGTCCAGAATTAACAGCGCAGGCTCACTCATCAAGGCCATGGCAATGACAATGCGCTGCTGCTGCCCCCCGCTCAGCTGATGCGGAAACGAATTCAATATCCGCACCGGATCCGGCAGCTTCACGTCCGTGACCACCTGCAACGCGCGCGCGCGGGCCTCTTCCTTGCCCAACCCCTGATGGATCATCGGCACTTCCATCAACTGCTTGCCGATTTTCATCGCCGGGTTCAATGACGCCATCGGCTCTTGATAGATCATGGCAATTTCCGACCCGCGAATGCCGCGCAACTCATCCGCGCTCATCTTACTAAGATCGCGGCCCTTGAACTTGATCGAACCCCCAACAACGGCCCCGTTCTTACCCAGATCCTGCATCACCCCCAGCGCCACGGTGGACTTGCCACAACCGGACTCGCCAACCAACCCAACGGCCTCTCCGGGCTGCACGGTAATGGAAAAATCCATCACCGCCGGAATTTCGCGCAATCTGGTGAAAAACGAAATCGACAGCTTGTCAATTTCCAGGATCGGCCCCTCATAATCCGGCTTTGCCATCTCCATCTCCCTCTTGGTGCGCGTCACACCCTGCTTCTTCTTGTTGCAAATACTCCGGGGGTGCGGGGGCTGGCCCCCGTTCCGGGCCTCAACTCAATCCCTAAGACTCTCTTCGCGCAACCCGTCTGCCAACAGGTTCAACCCCAACACCAGCGACAACAACGCCAGCGCTGGCGGCAGGGCAGGGTGCAGATAGATCGACAACAACTTGCGCCCTTCATTGATGGTCGACCCCCAGTCCGGACTTTCCGGCGGCAATCCCAGACCAAAGAACCCCAAGGTGCCCAGCAAAATCGTCGTGTAACCAATGCGCAAACAGAAATCGACAATCAGCGGCCCGCGCGCATTGGGCAGAATTTCCCATAACATGATGTACCACGCACTTTCCCCCCGGGTTTGCGCGGCGGCCACGTAATCGCGGGTCTTGATGTCCATCGCCAACCCGCGCACGATCCGAAACACCGTGGGGGAATTGACAAACACCACCGACACAAACACCACCAGTATGCCCCCGGACACATCAAACAGGTCCAGAATTTCCGGCAGCGCAGGGATCGAATAATTGTTATTGTTGACCAGATAGCCATCGGTCGAAATCAACGACAGGTAAATCCAGCCCATCACCCCCAACACCCCAATCATTAACGGCGTGCGAAACTTCGGCTGGGTATGATAGCGTGAATTGATCAACACCCCGGCAAAGATCAGCGGGAAAATGAACAGCACCGTGGCCATGAAATTCGGCACGCCAGTCACGACAATCTCGGGCGTTACCAGCAGATAGAACAACAGGATCACCGGGAACGCCAGAATCAGGTTGG
>NVQY01000151.1 GCA_002400675.1 Paracoccaceae bacterium
CAACCGCGCGCGTGCCTTACTGCAATCCACCGCATTTTGCACCATGGGCGTAGCCGTGCCGCTGGCGATTGGCCACGCGATTGCCGCGCCTGATACGCCGGTAACGGCTGTGGTGGGGGACGCCGGGTTTGACATGTCGCCCGGCGATCTGGCCACGTTGCGCGACGCGCGCCTGCCGATGGCGATCATCGTGTTGGTCGATAACGCCTTGGCATTGATCGAGAAAAAGCAATCACTTATGCAGCTGCCGGGGCATGGTGTGCTGTTCAAGCCCACCGATATTCCCGCCGTTGCGCGGGCGTATGGTGGCCACGGCGTTACCGTGACCGACGCAGAGTCCCTGACACGGGAATTGCAAGACGTCTGGCAGCGCGATACCTTTACCCTGATCGCCGCGCGGATCGACAAACAGGAATACGCCTCGGCGTTTTGACGACAAACACGAATTGCCGCCCCGCAAAGGGGCGACAGTAAGACGGCCCCGGCACCGCAAAGGCATCGGGGAAAACCAAAACCAATAATGGGAGAATCAATCATGAAAACCAAACTATTGTCCTTGGCCACAGCCGCGCTGATGGCGTCGGCCCCAATGGCCTTTGCTCAGGAACAGCAGTTCGTGTCGATCGGCACCGGCGGCGTCACTGGCGTTTACTACCCAACCGGCGGCGCGATCTGCCGTCTGGTCAACAAGACCCGCAAGGAAACCGGCATTCGTTGCTCGGTGGAATCCACCGGTGGGTCGATCTACAACATCAACACCATCCGCTCGGGCGAGCTGGAATTTGGCGTGGCCCAGTCGGATTGGCAGTACCACGCCTATAACGGCACCTCCAAGTTCAAGGACGCCGGTCCCTTCACCAAGCTGCGGTCGGTCTTTTCGGTTCACGCCGAGCCGGTGACCATTCTGGCGCGTCGCGACAGTGGCATCAAGAACATCACCGACATTCCCGGCAAGCGGTTCAACATCGGCAACGATGGCTCGGGCACCCAAGGCACATGGGAAGTCATTGAGGGCATCATGGGCTGGAAACGCAGCGATCTGGCGCTGGCCGCCAAGATGAAATCGTCCGAGACTGCTGGCGCATTGTGCGACGACAAGATCGACGGTTATTTCTGGCTGGTAGGTCACCCATCGGGTCTGACGCAGGAAACCATCGCATCATGTGACGCGGTGATCGTGCCTGCGGTTTCGCCTGAAATCACCGCGCTGGTCGAGGCCAAGCCTTACTACCGCTTTGCGACCATTCCCGGTGGCATGTATCCTGGCAACCCTGACGACATCCAGACATTTGGTGTGGGCGCAACCTTTGTGACCTCGGCTGACGTGTCCGAAGAGGCCGTCTATGTGGTCGCCAAGGCGGTTCTGGGCAACTTGGATGATTTCCGCAAGCTGCACCCTGCCTTTGCCAATCTCAAGGCCGAGGAAATGATCCGGGACAGCCTGTCGGCACCGCTGCATCCCGGTGCGATCCGCGCGTATCGCGAACTGGGTCTGATGGACTAAGCAACGACCGGATCGGGGGGCATGTGTCCCCCGATCCATTTTGCGCCCCCCGTTGGGCGCGTTTGGGTAACCGGAAGAAATCCGGAACCAAGGGAGGATTAACCAGTGGCTAGTGATAACAACAATGGGCCGGCTGCCAATGCCGAAGATTTTGCCGATCTTGATGTCGGCGCGCGCAACCCGGATAATTGGCAAGGTGCCTTTATCGCCGGTGTGGCGCTTGTCTGGGCTTTTTTGCAGGTGTTCAACGCCTCGCCCATTCCGGCGCTTATGGCGCAATGGACCGGACAGAACTGGATGTATGTCACATCCGACACGGAACGGGTGATCCACCTGGCCTTTGGTCTGGTGATGGCGACCATCGCATTTCCGCTGTTCAAATCCTCGTCCCGCAACCGCATCCCTTGGTATGACTGGGTGCTGTGTGTCGCCGGTGTTTCCGCGACGCTTTATCTTATTGTGAATTCTTCGGCGATTGCCGACCGGTCAGGCCTGCCGACAACCGGTGACCTGACCGCTTCGGCGATTGGCATCACGGTGGTTCTGATCGCCACCTTCCGCGCCCTTGGGTTGCCGATGGTGGTCGTGGCGTCGGTGTTCCTGCTGTATGTGTTTTACGGTGACGCCGATGTCGTTCCCGACGCGATGCAGTGGAAAGGTGCCAGCTTTGGCAAGGCGATGTGGCATTTCTGGATGCAGACCGAAGGCGTGTTTGGTCTTGCCCTTGGGGTGTCTGCCTCGATGGTGTTCCTGTTCGTGCTGTTTGGGTCTCTGTTGGAAAAAGCCGGGGCCGGTAACTATTTCATCAAACTGGCATTTGCCCTGATGGGTCACCTCAAGGGGGGGCCGGCCAAGGCGGCCGTTGTGGCCTCGGCTGCGACTGGCCTGATTTCCGGGTCGTCGATTGCCAACACCGTGACCACCGGCACGTTCACCATTCCGCTGATGAAGCGGGTGGGGTTCTCTGCCGAAAAGGCCGGTGCGGTCGAGGTTGCCTCTTCTACCAACGGTCAGCTAACGCCGCCTGTCATGGGGGCTGCGGCCTTTTTGATGGTGGAATATGTGGGCATTTCCTATCTGGAAGTGGTCAAGAACGCGTTTCTGCCAGCGATCATCAGCTATATCGCGCTGATCTATATCGTGCATCTTGAGGCGGAAAAGATGGGCCTTGAGGGTCTGCCGCGCAAGGGTCCAAAGAAATCAGTGGCGCAAAAGATGTCCTCTTTTGCCTTGGGCGTTTTGGTGTTCTGCGGGCTGAGCCTTGGCATCTATTACGGTCTTGGCTGGGTCAAGCCAATGCTGGGCGAATATTCGATGATCGGCATGATGGGGCTGTTCTTTGTCGCCTATCTGATCCTGCTGAAATGGGCCTCGATTTATCCCGACCTGACCGTGGATGACCCCGACGCGCCGTTCCTTGAACTGCCGGAACCGGGTCCGGTGGCCAAGACCGGCGCCTATTACATCTTGCCGGTTGTGGTGCTGATTTGGAACCTGATGATCGAACGTAAATCCCCTGGCCTGTCGGCCTTTTGGGCGACGCTGGCGATGATATTCGTGATGCTGACGCAGCACCGGTTGAAGGCGATGATGCGCGGCGAAAGCAACGCGGGCACCTTTACCAAGGGCTGGGCCGAATTCCTTGACGGGATGATCTCAGGGTCGCGCAACATGATCGGCATTGCCGTGGCAACCGGGACCGCCGGTATCATCGTCGGCACCGTGTCGCTGACCGGCGCGCATCAGGTGATCGGCGAGTTCATCGAGGTGATCTCGGGTGGGAACCTGTTGATGATGCTGGTGTTCGTGGCGCTGTTTTCGCTGGTGCTGGGGATGGGGCTGCCGACCACGGCGACCTATATCGTCATCACCTCGCTGATGGCCCCGGTGATCATCGAAGTGGGGGCCAATTCCGGCCTAATCGTGCCGTTGATCGCGGTGCATATGTTCGTGTTCTACTTTGGTATCCTTGCGGATGACACGCCACCCGTGGGCCTCGCGGCCTTTGCGGCGGCGGCAATTTCCAAGGGTGATCCGATCAAGACCGGCATCATCGGCTTTAGCTATGATGTCAGAACTGCGATCCTGCCGTTCCTGTTCATCTTCAATACCGAATTGTTGCTGATTGACGTGACGCCATTACGCGCGGTGTTTGTCTTTATCATAGCGGTGATCGCCATGCTGCTGTTCGCGGCGGCCACGCAGAACTGGTTCCTGACCAAATCGCGCATGTGGGAAAACGCGGGGTTGCTGCTGATCGCCTTTACCCTGTTCAATCCGGGCTATTGGCTGGACAAGATCGAGGCACCGTATGTTGAAACCGCGCCTTCGCAAATCAACGCGATTGCCGGTGCGGCCCCGGATGATGCCATCATCCGAATACGTCTGACCGGCGAAAAGTTCACCACCGGCAAGATCATCACGACCACGGTGGAACTGCCGCTTGGGCCTAAGTCTGACGGGGATGGCGCGGCGCGGCTGGAAAAGACCGCTGGCATCGCCTTTGCCACCACCGACGACAACAAGGTTCTGGTGGACAACATCTCGTTCGGCAAGTTCGCCCAGAAAAAGGGCGTCGATTTCGACTGGGAGGTGGTGACAATCGAACAACCCGCCGACCGGATCTGGAAAGAGGTGTTCTACTTCCCGGCCCTGGCGCTTTTGGCGCTGATTTCGTGGCTGCAACTGGGGCGCAAGCGTAAAACTGAAGCCGACAAAGCAAGAAAGGCTGCCTGACATGAAAACCATATTGCTTCCTGTCGATATCTTCCACCCAACCGGGTGGGAGAGATCCCTTGCCCACGCGATATCGCTTGCCCAACAGCATGGGGCGGCGCTGCATGTGCTGGCGGTTATTCCTGACTATGGCATGCCGATGGTGGGGTCGTTTTTTCCCAAGGATTACTCCAAGAATGCCCTGAAAGAGGCCAAGACAAAACTGGATGAGTTCATCAACGCCAACATCCCCGACGGGATCAAGGTGACGCCGCATGTCAAGCATGGCAACATCTACAAGGAAATCCTGGCCGGGGCCGATGCGCTGGACGTGGACATGATTGTCATGGCCTCGCATCGCCCGGAAATGCAGGATTACCTACTGGGACCAAACGTGGCCCGCGTGGTGCGCCATGCGCGCCAATCGGTCTGTGTGATCCGCTAAGAACAGGGAAAGGCCCGTCAAATGTCGCATATCTTTGGCCGTTCAGCCACGGCCAGCCCACCGCGCGCGACGCGGGGTGACGGGCCTTACATCATCGACGAAAACGGCAAACGCTATCTGGATGGCTCGGGCGGGGCGGCAGTATCCTGCCTTGGCCATTCCGATGAAACCGTGCGCGCCGCCATGCACGCGCAACTTGACCGCCTGGCATTCGCCCACACCGGGTTCTTTACATCCGATCCCGCCGAAGAACTGGCCGACCTGCTGATTGATGCCGCCCCCGAAGGCATCGACCGGGTGTACCTAGTTTCCGGCGGCTCAGAGGCGGTCGAGGCGGCGCTGAAACTGGCCCGGCAGTATTTCCTTGAGATCGGCCAGCCCAAACGCCACCACATCATTTCGCGCCGTCAAAGTTACCATGGCAACACGCTGGGCGCGCTGGCCGCAGGTGGCAATGCCATGCGCCGCGAACAGTTCCAGCCCTTGCTGATCGACACCAGCCAGATCGCGCCGTGTTATGAATACCGCGACCGTGCCGCCGATGAGACCCCCGAGGCCTACGGCCAACGCGTCGCCAACGAGTTGGAGACCGAAATTCTGGCGCATGAACCGGGCAGCGTTATGTGTTTCATCGCCGAACCGGTGGTCGGTGCCACGGCGGGCGCGGTGCCTGCCGTTCCCGGCTATTTCAAACGTATCCGCGAGATTTGCGACCAATACGGTGTGTTGCTGATCCTTGACGAAGTCATGTGTGGCATGGGCCGCACCGGCACGCTTTTTGCCTGCGAACAAGAGGGCATCAGCCCCGACATCATCACCATCGCCAAGGGGCTGGGGGCTGGGTATCAGCCCATCGGCGCGATGCTGTGTCAGGCGCGCATTTACGGCGCGATCAGCGCCGGAACCGGTCTGTTCCAGCATGGCCACACCTATATGGGTCACGCGCTGGCCACCACGGCCAGTGTTGCCGTTCTTAAGGCGATCCATGACCGTGATCTGCTGGCCAACGTGCGGGCCATGGGCGCTGCCCTGCGCGGTGCCCTTGAGGTGGAATTTGGCCAGCACCCGCATGTGGGTGACATTCGCGGGCGCGGCTTGTTTATGGGGCTGGAACTGGTGCAGGACCGGGGCAGCAAGGCACCGTTTGATCCCGGACTGAAACTGGCCGCCAAGGTCAAAAAGGCGGCGTTTGAGGCCGGGCTGGTCTGTTACCCGTCCAGCGGTACCATTGATGGGCGCAACGGTGATCACATCCTGCTGGCCCCGCCCTATATCTTTGAACAAACCCATGTGGACGAACTGGTCACCAAACTTGCCAGCGCGTTAAAGACCGCCCTGCCCTGAGCATACCGGGCAAATCCGCATTTGTGACATTTGTTATGAAAACATCTTCATCGGCCCCCTAACCTGTTGGCCAGTGGAGGCACAGATTGAAACGCAGGCTTGCGGCCATACTCATCTGCAATTTCGAGGACATGGGACCGCAATCGGCCAAAAATATCTCGCGGAACATTCGCGCCTATCGGGTGCTGCCCACCAACACCAGCGCCCCCCGACCTATGCCACCGCCTTTGGCGTGGCGGCGCGCTGCTATGCGCAACGCAGCGGTTTTGGCTGGATCGCCGACCGGGATCACGAAGGGGCCGAGGCCCTGCGGTGGGCGCGAATTGCGACCGGGCGTCAACGCCAGCACGCAAGGCGGCTCGTTGCCGTTCCAGAAAGAAGAGGATAGGATTCATCAATCTGGGCGGCTGCCCTGCGCAAGGCCCGGTTGCCTGATTAACAGACTGGAATCATTTAATAATAACAAAGGGGAGAACGACAATGCCGTTGGAAATCATCGGGCCGGGGTTTGGCCGCACCGGCACCAATTCGCTCAGGCTGGCGCTGGAACAGCTTGGGTTCGGTCCCTGCCATCACATGCACGAAGTGCGTGACAATCCCGACCTGATTACACCCTGGCAAGACGCCGGCAAGGGCGGGGATATGGATTGGCACCAGGTATTCGCCAACTACCGCGCGCAGGTGGATTGGCCCGGCGCGCGTTACTGGCGCGAGTTGATCGCGGCCTTTCCAAAGGCCAAGGTGGTCCTGTCGGTGCGCGAACCCAATGGCTGGTACGACAGTATTCAGGCCACGATAGCTCCGCTTGTCGCGGCACGCGGCACCCATGGAATCCCGCATATGAACGCATTGACCGAGATGGTTCACGACACGTTGTTACAGCCGACCTTTGGCGACAAGCTGTCAGATCATGCCCAGGCAATCGAGGTGTTTGAACGCCACAATCAAGAGGTGATCGCCAGCGTTCCCGCCGACAACCTGCTGGTGTTCGACGTGCGCCAAGGTTGGGAACCCCTATGCGCATTTCTGGGGGTGGACGTGCCCGACACGGATTTCCCAAGGACCAACTCGTCACAGGAATTTGGCGACAGGAACATGGATCAATAGACCGCACGCCCCTGCCCCTATCAAACTGGGGTGGTTTGCCTATTCAAACGTCGCCAGATACGCCAGTACGTTTTCGATATCCGCAGGTTTCTTGAAGCCAGGAAAGCCCATCCTTGTACCTTTGACAAAGGCCTTGGGCTTGGTCAGGAACGTGGTCAGCGATTCCTCGTTCCAGACCAGCCCATCGGCGGCGGCGGCCTTCATGCCCTTGGAGTATTTGAAATCCGGATTCTGCCCAGCTTCGTTGTTGAGGATGCCGGTCAGAACCGGGCCGGTGCGGTTCTTGGCCCCTTCGCCGATCATGTGGCAGGACTTGCATTTCTTGAACAGCTTTTCGCCCTTTGCCGCGTCGCCTTCGGCCAGAACCGGGGCTGCCAATACCGACAAAAGCGTGGCGATGGTCGCAATAGTAACCGTTTTCATGTGGAATTCCCTTTCACGGATGATCGTATCTTGCAGGGTCAAATGTGCCACAAGCCGCTCTTGTTGCAAGATAATGGACGCAACTGTGATCGGGGCGCACGCAAAGTTGACGGCTGGTGATCGCCCGTACAGACCGCTTTCAGACCGCATCGTCCGCCCGGGGCACCCAAATGTAGAAAACCGTGCCCTTGCCCGGTTCACTTTCGACACGAATGCGCCCGCCGCTGCGGGTGACCAGTTTCTGACTGATCGACAGACCCAGCCCGGTGCCTTCGCTTTGCTTGGTGGTATAGAACGGGTCAAAGATGTTGTTAAGGATGTCCGGCGACATGCCCGACCCGGTGTCGGCCACTTCGATCTCGACGCCTTCGACCCCGTCAAGGTCGCGGTTTGTGGTGCGCAAACGCAAAGCTCCGCCGTTGGGCATGGCGTGGATCGCGTTGACCAGAAGGTTGATAAGCACCTGTTGCAGTTCCGTGCGGTTCATCGCCACCAACCGGTCGGCGCGCAGGTCAAGTTCGGTAGAAATCGCCACTTTGTTGAGTAAATGCTGAATCAGAGGGATTGAATCGTTGATCACGTCGCCCGGTACATGTTGATCGATTACGCCGGCGTATTCTTCGGGGCGGGCGAACTGCAACAGTTTGTTGACCAGAATGTTGATGCTATGCACCTGTTCGTAGATCAGCCCGAATTCGGTTTTCATCGCCGCCGCGTCTGGCCCCAGTTCTTCGCGGATCACGTCCAGATTGCCCTGAATAACAGCGATCGGGTTGTTGATCTCATGCGCGATCCCGGCGGTGATCTCGCCCACGGCGGCCAGCTTTTCCGACACCACAAGTTGCTTGGTGGTTGCCTCAAGCCGCTGGTTGGCTTCGCGCAGATCGCGGGTGCGTTCATCGACCTTGTGGTTCAGTTCTTTGGCCCAGTTGCGTTGCTGGCGGTCGCGTTCCTGAACCCGGTCCAGCAACAGATCAAGATGGCCGGACACGCGGGCGATTTCATCATCCGCACCCGTACTGTTTGATCGCGCCCCCAGATCGCCCTGTTCGACGCGGGCAATGGTGGCCACCATGTCCTCAAGCGGGTGAAAGATGCCGCGCGCTAGCCGCAAAAACAACGGCACCGAGAACAGGATCAGCACCGCAAACCCGGCGGCGATCATCCAAAGGGTACGCTGTTTGGCGGCGCGAAACGGGCTGTCGAGAAAGCCGACATACAACATGCCTACACGGGTGCCGAAACTGTCGGTGATCGGTTCATACGCCGAGATGTACCAGTCATTAACCACAAACGCCCGGTCCAGCCACACCTGCCCACCGTCCAGCACGGTTGATCGCACCGCCACCGACACCCGCGTCCCCAACGCGCGGACATTTTCGAACAGGCGTACATTGGTAGACACCCGCACGTCTTCGAGAAACAGCGTGGCGGTGCCCCGGCTGCCTTCGGTCAGGCTGGCGGCCGGGTAGACCAGATCGTTGATGGTGTCGATGAAATCAAGGTTGCGGTTCAGCAATATGCCGGCCATCAGAACCCCCGCTCCGGTGGCCACGGGGGTAGCGGTGTGCACCACCATGCCGCGCGATTCCTCGGTGCGGGTGGTGGGCAATGCGGCCTTGGTCGGCACCAGCATGATGCGCGCCTGCGCGGCCAATTCGGGCGAGATCGCCGCAAGGTCATCTGCGTCGAATATGTCGATCTCGGTGCGGGCCTGACCTGACAAGGCGGCCTGAACCACCGGCCATTTCGCGGGGTCCGGCGTGGCCGTGGCGGGCGAGGACAACACCGTGCCATCGGCTGATACAAACGACAGAAAGTCAAAGCCAAGCCGCAGGCGTTCGGTTTCCAGATACACCAGTATCGCGGCGGCATCGCCGGTGGCTTGCGTGCGGGCGAATGCGGCAGAGGCCCCCAACGCCTCGACCCGTTCGCTGGAACGTTCGCGCAGGCGGGTCAGGAACTGATGGGCGATGGTCAACTCTCCGTTGACCTTGGCGATCAGCAATCGGTCAAACCGGGTGGACCAGTTAACCACCACCGCGCCCAGAAACAGCGGCATCACCACCAGCATCGGCAACAGGGCAATCGCCAGCAGCCGTACCCGGACCGATTTGCGCCATGGCAGGCGGCTGTCCGGGGGGATTACCGGGGGGGCGTCAGGGGTGATTTGCGCGTCACGCATCCCACATCGCGCATTTGCGGTCGATGGTTTTGCGCGACACGCCCAGACGGCGCGCGGCCTCGGCGCGGTTGCCGTCGCAGGCGTCCAGAACGGTCAAGATGTGCAGCCGTTCCACCGCTTGCAGCGAATCTGCGGCGGCGGGAAACTCGCAATGTTCCGCGTCACAGAATTCCGGCGGTATTTCCCCAAGGATCAGCGAGCGTTCAATCAGATTGCGCAATTCGCGCACATTGCCGGGCCAGTCGTAACACGCCAGCTTCAGCAGCACCCCTTCGCTCAGCGGCAGCGGCGCCACCCCCATTTCAACCGAGAACTTGCGCATGAACATCGCGCTCAGCTCAAGGATATCGCCCTTGCGTTCGACCAGCCGGGGCATTTTGATATTCAACACATTGATCCGGTGATACAGATCCTTGCGGAAGGTGCCGGCCTCTACCGCCGCCTCAAGATTGGCATTGGTGGCGAATATGAACCGCAGGTTCAGCGGCACTTCGCGCGACGAGCCGATGGGGCGAATGCGCAATTCCTCGATCACCCGCAGCAATGTGGCCTGCACCGGCAACGGCAATTCGGCCACCTCGTCAAGGAACAAAGTGCCGCCGCGCGCGTGGAATAACAGACCGTCCTGACGGCCAGCACTTTGCTGATCGGCGTGGATGTAGCCGAACAATTCGTTGGCAATGGCCTCGGGCGATACGGCGGCGCAGTTGACCGGCACAAACGGCTTGTCAGCCCGGTCCGACAGCGCGTGCAATGTGCGCGCGGCGATTTCCTTGCCGGTGCCGGTGTCGCCGGTGAACAGCACCGGAATGGATTGCGGTGCGACCCGGGCCAGAATCTCGCGGATGTCGGATATGCCTTTGGAGCTGCCCAACAGGCGGCCCCGCCCCTCCATCGCCTCAGATGATAATTCGTGTTTCAACAGATAGTTTTCGCGTTGAAGATGCTGGCGATCAATGCTGCGCGCCACGGCGTTAAGTATCTGGTTTGAACGGAACGGTTTCAGGACAAAATCAGCCGCCCCCGCGCGCAGGGCCTCTATCGCGGTTTCCAGATCCGCAAATGCGGTGACAAGGATGGCGTCGGCATAAAACCCCACCTTGCGCTGTTCGCGCAGCCATTCCAGCCCGGATTTTCCCGGCATCACATTGTCCAGAATCACCACGTCGAAATGCGCCGCATCCAGAGCCGCCGAGGCCTCTTCGACATTGGCCGCCTGCTCTACCCGCTTACAGCGGGGCGCAAGGATCTTGACCAGAAAGTTGCGCATCCCCGGTTCGTCATCCACCACCAGAACCGAGGCCAGAGACAAGTCGGCGCCGAAATCATTGGTGGTGCCGGTGGCGGGCACGCGTGCCGGTGCTTTGTGGGTGTTCATCAGTCTCTTGCCTGCCATCTGTCGTATCAGGGTCAGCCCGGACAGCTCTCCTGCCCGGCCAGATACCATCCTGCGGCGGACAGCGTTAACTTTCAAGTCTGCGAATATTAGGTGTCGGCAAGGGTCTGCGCCACCAGTTCGCTCAGGCCGATCACTTCGAGGTCCATTTCCTGATCGTCCAGTCCGTCCTCGAACACGGTGCGGCAGTTGGCACAGGGCACCACGACCGCCTCAAGCCCCTCGATCGCGTCCAGTTGCGCGGCCTTGGAGTTGAACGCGGCCAGCTTCAGGTCCTCGGCGCGCGGATTGGCGGACACACCGCCGCCGCCGCCGCAACAGAAATTGGTGATGCCTGATCCCTTCATCTCGATGAAATCGCTACAGGAATCGTCCAGCAAGGATCGTGGTTCTTTCAACAGGCCACCCCTGCGGATGATCTGACAGGGGTCATGCAGCGTCATGCGGCGGCCGTCCTTTGGCCCCGCCGGGATCCGGCCTTCGCGGCGCAAACGGTCCAGAACTTCGATGATATGCACCACCTCGAACTTGAATTGCCGCCCCATCAGGTTCGGCCCGGCCCAACGAATCGCGCCGTACGCGTGGCCACATTCCGGGCTGATCACATGTTTGACCTCAAGCGCCTCGGCGGCGTCCACCACCCGTTGCAGGATTTCCTTGGCCATCGGCGCGGACCCGATCTGCACCCCCACATTGGTCGCCTCGTAGGCCACCGACGAAATGGTCCAGCTTAGCCCGGCCTTCTTGAACAGCTTGGCATAGGCCCCCAGAACCTCGGGGTAGCCCATGATTTCCATCGACGAGAATATGGCCATGTAGTCGGCGCCGTGTTTGTCGATCTCAATGGGGATGCCGGTGTCCTTTTCCTGATGGGCGATCTGCGCCTTGAGCGCCTTGATGGTGACCCCCATCGGGCTGGAAGTCTTGCGCACAAATTCAGCCGAGCGTTTCAGCCCCTCTGGCACCATGTCAGCGGCGGCGTAGCCTTCGCGCATTTTGCGGATGGTGCCGGCAATGTCGATGCCCATCGGGCACACCAACGTGCAACGTCCGCACATATTGCAGGAATCGTAAACCAGCGGTTCCCATTCCAGCAGTTCTTGTTCGGTCACCTCGGACGGGGTCAGCCCCAGCATCCGTTTCAGCGTTGAAAACGGGGCCTTGTGGCGTTCATACGCCCGCTCCATCGGTTTCAGCTTGTAGGTCGGGGTGTATTTCGGGTCGCCCGTGTTCAGGTAGAAATGGCACGCTTGCGCGCATTCTCCGCAGTGTACGCAGGCATCAAAGAACGACGCGGCCTCGGCGTCGGTGTGTTCAAGGAACTTGGCGACGGCGATTTCAGCCCGGTTTTCAGCCTTGTTTTGTTCGCTCATAGGTTCATCCCCTTGCGCCCATATGTGGCCCCGGTGTTGCCGCGCGACAGCACGAAGGTGAACCCGTGGAACAGCCGCGAGAACGGAAAGTAAATCAGAAAGATATCGACCATCAGCATATGAATCGCCCGCAACAGATCGTGCGATTCCTGCATCGCAAACGCCCCGGTCAGCATCACCAGAAAGATCAGAATGCTGCCGATATGGTCGGCGCGGCTGGAAATCAGCCGCATCACCGGGTCGGAAATGCGCCGCACCCACAGCACGATCAGCCCGGCAAAGGCCACATCCGCCACCAGAATGAACCCCCAGCGCGGCAAGGGCGTCCAGCCGAAACCAAACAGGCGGTCCTCAAGGAACGCCACGTGTGGTGCGCCCAGCACCACCAGCGCCAGCAACCCAAGATGAAAGCCATAACCGCCAACGATATGCAGCCATGTGCGCCGGGCAAATATCCCGCGCGGAAAGAAATGCCGGAAATTGCCGGCGATGAATCCGCCCGCCGCCGATCCCTTGGGCGGCGAGATGTCCTTTTTGCGGCCAATCCGGATGATCCCGACAAAGCGCCAGAGCGACGCCAGAACAAACACCCCGGCGGCAAACAAAAACAGCGGCCCTTCGACAAATTCGAGAAAACTCATGTCGTGTCCTCCGTCGGGTCAGATGCGGATTTGCCGGTCATTTCCTCGTACCACAGATCGTGATGTTCCTTGGCCCAGTTTTCATCAACCTCGCCGATCAGCATCGAGTCAATTGCCCCCTCCATGCCGATGGTGCCCACATAGATATGGCCCAGCGACACGGTTATCAGCGCGACGGCACCAATGGCGTGCAGGATGGTCGAGGCCTGCAACAGGCGCAAATCGCCGATCAACCACGGAAATTCGAGCGCCAGTCCGGTGACCGACATCACGCTGCCCAGCAGGATCACCATCCAGAACCATGACTTTTCGCCGAAATTGAACTGCGAGGAACTGACATGGCCGCCAAACAGCCCGCCCAGCTTGAAAATCCACTTGAAGTCAACGATCTGAAAGAAATTTCCGCGGATGAATTTGACGAACAACCACATCAGCGCAAAGATAAACAGCGGCCCGAACACGTTATGCCCCTGCAATGCCGCACTGACCAGAACCGACGATATATCGTTGCCCAGCAGCGGCACCAGCACCGGGCGCGCCATCAATATGGTCAGACCGCTTAGCCCGAGAAAGATAAACACTACAGCCGTGAACCAATGCGCCACCCGCGCGTTCAGGGTGAATCGCGGAATGGTTTTGCCCGACCGCCCCGCACTGATGCGCATCGGTCCGCGCAGCAGTTGATGCAGCGCCAGAAGGACGATGGCGATGGCCGGCAGCCACAGCACCTTTACAGTGATGTAGTCTTCGCGAAAGGCGCGCCAGTATTGCCCGGTTGTGGTCATCGCCCGCCCATCCGGCAGCACCCGCAACAGATCGTTGGGGTCTCCGCCGCGAAAAGCGCGCCAGAAGTCGGACGCGGATTCGGTGCCGCGCGGTGCGGACGGCCCAAAGGTTTGATCCAGATTGACCGCATTGCCCGGCGGCACCACCGATTGCGCAAATCCGCCGCCTGTCGCCATCAGCAACACAAATACAGCCGTCAGCAACAGCGCCGCCAATTGCGACACCGGGCGGGGCGAAGGATGATCGAAACAGTCCTGCACGCGAATGACCTTTATCAGAGCCGCCCGCGTTGGTGCGTGGGTCGGCCTTGTGTCGACGGCGCGCCCGATACATTGGCGCGCCATCCTTGGTTCAATCAGGGCGATCAGCCGCCCTTTTGGTTATAGGCCGTTCCCCAGCCCCATGCACCCGATCCAAACCCGCGCGACACGATGCGTTCGCGGTAGATGCCCGAAACGATGTCGCCATCCCCGGCCAACAGGGCCTTGGTGGCGCACATTTCGGCGCAGATCGGCAGTTTGCCCTCGGCAATCCGGTTGCGACCGTACTTTTGGAACTCGGCCGCTGAATTGTCCTCTTCGGGACCGCCGGCGCAGAAGGTACACTTGTCCATCTTGCCACGCGAGCCAAAGTTGCCGGCCTGCGGATATTGCGGCGCGCCAAACGGGCACGCGTAGAAACAATAGCCACAACCGATGCACAGGTCCTTGGAGTGCAGGACGATGCCATCCTCGGTCTGATAGAACACATCGACCGGACAAACGGCCATGCAGGGCGCGTCCGAACAATGCATGCACGCCATGGAAATCGACCGTTCGCCGGGTGTGCCATCCTTGATGGTGACCACCTTGCGCCGGTTGATGCCCCAGGGAATGTCATTTTCATTCTTACAGGCCGTCACACACGCATTGCATTCAATGCAGCGTTCCGCATCAACGAGAAATTTTACTCTTGCCATCTCTCAATCTCCTTCAGGCTGCAGTGATTTTGCACAGGGTCACTTTGGATTCCTGCATCTGGGTTACGCTGTCATAGCCATAAGTCATGGCGGTGTTGGCGGCCTCGCCCAGCACATAAGGCGCGGCACCCTCGGGGTATTTGTCCCGCAGGTCCTTGCCTTCGAACTGACCACCAAAATGGAACGGCAGGAAGGCGACACCTTCGCCGACCCGATCCGTGACCATCGCCGCGACCTTGATCTTGGCACCCTCGGCCCCTTCGACCCAGACCTGTTGACCATCACGAATACCAAGGTTGTTGGCATCGCGGGTCGAGACTTCGACGAACATCTCTTGCTGAAGTTCGGCCAGCCAGCGGTTTGAACGGCTCTCGTCCCCGCCACCCTCGTATTCCACCAGTCGCCCGGAGGTGAGGATCATCGGATACTCCTTGGAAAAGTCGTTCTTCTGGATCGATTCATACATGGTCGGCAAACGATACGATTGCTTGTCCGCGTATGTTGGGTAGTCCGCCACCAGATCGCGCCGGTTGGTATATAGCGGCTCGCGGTGGACCGGCACCGGATCGGGGAAGGTCCATACCACGGCGCGCGCCTTGGCGTTGCCAAATGGGGCGCATTCATGGGCAATCGCCACCCGAATAATACCGCCCGACAGGTCAGTTTTCCAGTTGGTCTTTGGCCCGGCAACCGCATCAATCGACGCGCGTTCCTCTGCGGTCAGTTCGTTGTCCCACCCCAGATCCATCAGCATCTGCATGGTGAATTCAGGATAGCCGTCCTGAATGTCCGACCCCTGACTGTAAACGCCTTCGGCCAACAGGTTGACCCCATCGCGTTCGACCCCAAAGCGGGCGCGGAAAGTCAGCCCTCCCTTGGACACAGGTTTGGACATGTCATACAGGTTAGGCGTTCCGGGATGCTTCATCTCGGGGGTGCCCCAACATGGCCACGGCAGACCGTAATATTCGCCGTCCAGCTCTCCGCCGATGGCCTGAAGCGTGGTGCGGTCGAACGTATGCTGGTTGCGCATATGCGCCTTGATGCGTTCGGGTGCCCAGCCGGAATAGCCGATGGTCCACATGCCGCGATTGAATTCGCGGGTGATGTCCTCGACGTTGGGTTGGTTTTCGCCGTCCATGCCAATGTTGCGGAACAGGCGATCGCCAAAGCCGAACTTGTTGGCGAACATCGACATGATGTCGTGATCTGGCCGCGATTCAAAGATCGGAGCCGCCACCCGGTCGCGCCACTGAACCGAGCGGTTCGACGCTGTGACCGACCCGCGCGTTTCGTATTGCGTGGACGCAGGCAGCAGGTACACCCCATCGGTGCGGTCATGCATAACGGCGGAAACGGTGGGATACGGGTCAACCACGACCAGCATGTCCAGCTTTTCCATCGCCGTTTTCATTTCCTTGCCACGGGTCTGGCTGTTGGGTGCGTGACCCCAAAGAACCATGGCGCGCACGTTGTTGGGCTGATCAATGTTGTCCTTGTCTTCAAGAACCCCATCAATCCAGCGGCTGACCGGGATACCCTTGAGGTTCATCAAAGGCTTGTCCTTGCCCTCTTTGTCCTTGATGGTATCGAACCGCCCCTTGAGCCAGTCCAGGTCTTCCTCCCAGACCCGTGCCCAATGTGCCCATGCACCCGCCGACAGGCCGTAATAGCCCGGCAGAGTGTGGGACAAAACGCACATGTCGGTGGCACCCTGAACGTTGTCATGGCCGCGGAAGATGTTGGTACCACCCCCAGAAGTACCCATGTTGCCAAGCGCAAGTTGCAGGATGCAATAAGCGCGGGTGTTGTTGTTGCCGGTAGTGTGCTGCGTGCCACCCATGCACCAGATCACGGTGCCGGGACGGTTGTTGGCCAGCGTGCGGGCCACCCGCTCCATTTGCGATCCGGGTACGCCGGTGACGCGCTCTACCTCTTCGGGGGGCCAGTTTTTCACCTCGGCGCGGATTTCATCCATGCCGTAGACGCGGGTGCGGATGAACTCCTTGTCCTCCCAGCCGTTTTCAAAGATGTGCCACAGAAAGCCCCAGATCAGCGCCACGTCGGTGCCGGGGCGCAGGCGCACATGTTCGTCCGCATGGGCCGCCGTACGGGTAAAGCGCGGGTCGCACACGATCAGGGCGGCGTTGTTCTGTTCCTTGGCCTTCATCAGATGCAACAGCGAAACCGGGTGCGCTTCGGCGGGGTTGCCGCCGATGATCAGGATCGCCTTGGATTTCTGGATGTCGTTGAAACTGTTGGTCATCGCGCCATAGCCCCAGGTGTTTGCAACACCGGCCACCGTGGTTGAATGACAAATACGCGCCTGATGGTCCACGTTGTTGCTGCCCCAATAGGCGGCAAATTTGCGGAACAGATAGGCCTGTTCGTTGGAATGCTTGGCGCTGCCCAGCCAGTAAACGCTGTCAGGTCCGCTTTCTTCGCGGATCTTCATCATTTCGTCGCCGATCTCGTTGATCGCCTGTTCCCAGGAAATGCGCTTCCACTCGCCGCCTTCTTTCTTCATCGGGTATTTCAGGCGTCGTTCGCCCTGAAGGTGGGCGCGTACAGCGGCCCCCTTGGCGCAATGACCACCCAGATTGAACGGGCTGTCCCAGCCGGGTTCCTGCCCGACCCACACGCCGTTGTCGACTTCGGCCATGACCGTACAGCCAACCGCGCAATGGGTGCAGATGGTCTTGATCGCCTCGACCGCGCCGTTTACCGCCGTTTGCGCCGAGGCGCGCGTGACCGTGCCGCCGGTGGCACCAATCGCGGCAAGCCCGCCGATGGCCAGTCCTGACCCGTGTAAAAAGCTGCGTCTGTTGACCGATTTCTCGGCCATGTTCGACAGGAGGCTGGTCCGTTGGGGGCGTTTCGCAACCCCATTGGTTTTTTTCCTGAGCATGTGTTTCTCCCTAGATGGGGTGGATATTCAAAAACCGCTGGGCGTTTCGCAACCGTTGGTCCGTCTTCTTTTCTGTCGTCTGAACGAGCGCCCTTAGAACCGGGCGCTGTCGTAATAGGCGCGGGTGTGTGCGGTGTCCTGCACCCCGGATTTGGTCTGTTCGCCGGCGGCTGCCTCGGCTGTGCCACCCGATGCGGCCACGGCCACAATCGCGGCGGGTG
>NVQY01000152.1 GCA_002400675.1 Paracoccaceae bacterium
CATTATGAGATCGTCAGTTCGTGGTCTTGGATTCCTGCGGTATGAATCTGCTCATGCAGCTTGGGTAACACCTTGGGTTCCCGCCGTGAATCCCTCCCAGATATTTGGGCAACATTGACGTCGAAATAGGACAAACCATCGGCCAGCCAAGATCAATTTGGCCGGGGAAAGCGGTAACGCCACGCAAAACAAATTCTCCCTAACGAAATCTCAACCCTGTCACTCTAACTTCAAATTATCGGTGAATTGGCTGGGAATGGCAGAATGCCACGCATGGAAAATCGGACACCCCCTAAAGCAGGCGGTAGTAGAGCCAAGGAATCTTTGGGCCGAAGGCCCCTGGGAATTGGCATGTTGACTATTATTGCTGCGCTGGCAGTGATCGTGGCGACCAAAGGGCATGCCGCGCGGAATGACGCTGATGTTTCGGATTTATGTGATCGTGCCGCGATTGATGCGGCGCGCTCCAGCGGGGTTCCCCTGAATGTGCTACGGTCAATTTCTCGGGCGGAAACGGGACGTTCTGTGGGTAATGGGCTTCAACCCTGGCCCTGGACGGTGAACATGGAAGGTACAGGACGGTGGTTCGCAACGCTTGACGAAGCGCGGTCCTATGTTTTCCTGCACTTCAAAAATGGTGCTCGCAGTTTTGATATCGGGTGTTTTCAGATCAATTACAAATGGCATGGCGAAGCGTTTCGTTCGATAGACGACATGTTCGACCCCTTGTTGAATGCACGATACGCCGCTGAATATCTGTCTGAATTATATCAGGAATTTGGGAACTGGACGGACGCTGTTGGTGCATACCATTCCCGTACACCTGCGTTGGCGGAAAGATACGCCGCCAGATTTGAACAGATAAAGGTTGGGCTGTCGGAATATGCGGGGCAGTCGTTCCCAACTGTAAACAGCAGGTGGTTGGGATTTGGTTCTGTTGGGCGCGAGTCCGCTTTGGCAACGGAATCCAGATCTTTGGTTGTCGGAGAGGCGGGTTCGCTTGGGTCCCTGGTTCCGATTACGCAGCAATCCGGCACTGGCCCGCGTCCCTTTGTAATTCTCAAATAGGCTCAACATGACACTTCCCAAAATCAGTTCAAAAGACCTGTTCAGCCCGACCGTCCTGTTGGCGCTGGCATTGATGGCGATCATCATCATGATGATCTTGCCAGTGCCAGCCTGGATTCTGGACATAGGTCTTGCCGCGTCATTTGGGCTGGCCATTCTGATCTTTACGGTCACGCTATTTATTGAACGGCCATTGGATTTCTCGGCATTTCCGACCGTTTTGCTGGCGTCACTCATGTTGCGGCTGTCGTTGAACATCTCGTCGACCAAATTGATTATCGGCCAGGGACACACAGGCCCGAATGCTGCGGGTGACGTGATCGAAGGGTTCGCCCAGTTTGTTATGGGGGGCAGTGTCTTTCTTGGTTTGGTGGTGTTTGGCGTTCTGTTAATCGTTAACTTCATGGTGATCAACAAGGGTGCTGCACGCATGGCCGAAGTGGGTGCACGGTTTGCGCTGGATGCCATGCCGGGAAAGCAGTTGGCAATTGATGCCGACATGTCCGCCGGGGCGATTGACCACCAGGAGGCGAAACGCCGGCGGGAACAAGAGCAGCAGGAAACGACATTTTTCGGTTCTTTGGACGGAGCTTCAAAGTTTGTCAAAGGCGATGCGGTTGCCGGCCTGCTGATTACGATCCTGAACCTGGTGATGGGTCTGGTGATGGGGGTTTTCGTTCAAGACATGCCGATCGGGGACGCGTTTGAGACATACGCGATTTTGACCATCGGGGACGGTTTAGTGTCGCAGATTCCCGCCGTCATAATTTCGATTGCGTCGGCCCTTTTGTTGGCTCGTGGCGGAACCCGTGGGGCGACCGATCTGGCGATGTTTTCGCAACTTGGTAAACACCCGGCTGCGCTGGGTACTGTTTCGGTGCTGATGATGTTGTTTGCGCTGGTTCCCGGGTTACCGTTTGTGCCATTTATCTTGGGTGGCGGGGCGCTTGGGGCTGCGGCCCTGGCTATGTATGCGCGATCGACCGACCAGGCCCAAGCGCAAAAAGCCGAAACCGAAGATAGTCAAGCAACGCCGCAAAAAGCTCTGGGGGATGTGCTGGATCTGGATGATCTGCATCTGGAATTTGCACCTGATCTGGTCAGCATGGTTTTGGACCCCGGTACTGGTCTGGACACCCGAATATCAAATATGCGCACCCATGTTGCCACCGTATTTGGCGTAATCCTGCCCGAAATTCGATTGACGGATCAGCCGGAACTGCCGGTCGGAACCTATATTATTCGTGTCCAGGGGGTAGAGCAGGTACGCGGGATCTTGCACCCGGATCTGGTTATGGCCCTTGTGCCGGAATCGTCGGACTCCCTGCCACAGGGCACGGATGTAACAGAGCCTGTTTATGGGGCACCGGCCCGTTGGATCAATCCGAAATTTCAGGATTCTGCCGCGGTTCAAGGGGCAACGATTGTGACGCCTCCGGAAATTCTGGCCACTCACCTTTTGGAGGTCATTAAGCAGAATTTCGCCCGCTTGTTGACTCTAAAATCGCTCAGGCGCTTACTTTCCGAGATGACAAAACTGTCCGACCCCGGCCGTGCCGAAGCCAATCGAAAACTTCTGGACGAACTGATCCCCGACAAGGTGCCGATCGATATCCTGCATTCAGTCCTTCGTCTGCTGCTGGAAGAACGGGTGTCCGTACGAAACATGCCGTTAATCTTGGAATCCATCGCCGAGGCACGGATTTTCACAACCCAACCCGAAGGTATTTGTGAACACGTTCGCCAGCGACTCGGATTTCAGCTGGTGGCAGAGATGAAGCGTGAAGACGGCACCATTCCGTTGATCCAGCTTGCACCCGAATGGGAGGAAACGTTTCTAAGCTATCAGATTGAAACGGCAGCTGGTGGATTGGATATTGCGCTGCCGCCGGACCTTTTCAATCGATTGGCGGATGGTGTGTCCGATCGCCTTAGCCAAACGGCAGAACAGGGGGTGTTTCCGGCTGTTGTCACGTCGACCCGCCGGCGTCGGTTCCTGCGTACGATCCTGCGAACAAGGGGGATTACCAACCCGGTGCTTTCTTTTGAAGAGATCGGCACAGAAGCGCGGCCCGCATTGGTTGGGCTGGTTGCCGCATGATATCTATTTCGCCTGAACTACAGATCGTACTGTCCGCCGGTCTTTGGCATGGGGCGATGGTGTTTCTGCGGGTTTCTGCGCTTGTTTCCCTGTTGCCGGCTTTTGGCGACCGATCTGTGCCCGCGCGGGTCAAATTGGGGCTTTCTGTTGCGTTCACAATGATCGTGGCTCCGGCCATTCCCGCGATACCTGCGCCCGAAAGCGTCATTGCAATGGCCGGGTTTGCCATGTCCGAAGTTGGAATCGGTTTGGCGCTTGGGTTCGGGATTCGCATGTTTGTGCTTGTTTTGCAGACGGCGGGATCTATCGCAGCACAGTCTACATCACTGTCGCAAATTCTTGGTGGTGCCGGCGTAGAGCCGGTCCCGGCGATTGGGTTTGTTCTGGTTGTCGGCGGTATGGCTTTGGCTGTCATGGCGGGGCTACACATGCGGGCGGCTGCTTTTTTGATTGCGTCTTATGACTTGTTGCCTTTTGCCACCGTCCCGGATGGTCGGCAGATGTCGCAATGGGGTCTGCGGCAGGTTTCTCAGGGGTTTTCTCTGGCATTTTTGCTGGCGGCCCCGTTTGTCATTGCGTCTGTGATCTACAATCTGACGCTGGGCGTCATTAACCGGGCGATGCCGCAGTTGATGGTGGCCTTTGTCGGCGCGCCGGTCGTTACGTTTGGCGGCTTGTTCCTGCTGTTTCTCAGTGCGCCCACGATGTTGGCGGTATGGGAGGATGCTTTGGCGATGTTTTTGCAGAATCCCACTGGGATTGTCAGATGAGCGGCGGAGAGGAGGACGAGGCAGACAAATCCTACGACCCAACGCCGCAAAAACTTAAAAAGGCGCGGGAAAAAGGGGAAATTGCGCGATCCACCGACCTGTCGGTTGCGGCGGGGTATGCTGGTATGGTTCTTGTGTCCCTTGCCGTGGGCGGGCAGTCATTACAGGCGCTTGGTTCCGGGTTGATGGTTTTGCTTGATCAACCGGACCGTATTTCCCAGTTGGTATTTTCGGGCTCGATCCAGGCACCATTGGGCCAGATCATGTTCGGGGTGATCCGGTCATTGATCCCTTGGTTTGCGGTACCGGCCCTGGCGGTCTTATTGTCGATCATAGTCCAAAAGGGTTTCGTATTTGCGCCGGTAAAACTGAACCTCAAGGCTTCGCGAATATCAATCCTCAAGAACGCACAGAATAAATTTGGCCGCTCGGGTTTGTTCGAGTTTGCCAAAAGCGTGTCCAAGTTGATTTTGTATTCTGTTTGCCTTGGGTTTTTCCTCAAGGAAAAGCTTCCGGAAATGATCGGGTCGATGGAAACCGGCAGTTGGCTGGCCGTATCCCTGATGGTTCGGCTGTGCGTTGAATTCATGTTGATCGTTCTGTTGATCGCTTTCGGGCTGGGCGCGATTGATACGCTGTGGCAACACAAGGAACATTTCCGCAAGAACATGATGTCGCGCAAAGAAATGACGGACGAGTCTAAGGAGTCCGATGGCGACCCACATGTGAAACAGCAGCGGCGGCAACGGGCCCAACAGATCGCAATGAACCAGATGATTGCGGAGGTGCCCAAGGCAGATGTGGTGATCGTCAACCCAACCCATTATGCGGTTTGTCTAAAGTGGGATCGGACTCCGGGGAAAGCACCTGTCTGTATTGCCAAGGGTGTTGACGAAATGGCTGCGGCGATTCGTCGATCTGCAACCTTGGCAGGCGTTCCGATACATCAGGATCCGCCAACGGCACGGGCGCTGCATGCGACCACTGAGATCGGCCAGGAAATCTCACAAGAACATTATCGCGTCGTCGCCGCCGCCATTCGGTTCTCTGAACAGATGCGTTTGCGCGCAAAAGGACAAGTACGATGAGGTTGGACCGTATCGGCCAGTTGTCCGAAGTCATGCGGGCGCTGTTCGCCAAAGAACAACGGGAAATCAGTGCCATTCTGGAACGCGAGTCCGACCTGAGAGGCAAACTTGTTCAGTTGGAATTGCAGGTCTCTCAGAACCGGGATGCCTGCCTGAACAATCACCAGTTACATGCGGTCGGTGCCCAGCTTTTGTGGCAAGGGTGGACGACACGGACCCATCGCCAGTTAAATACGGAACTGGCGCAAGTCATGTCGGAAAAGTTGATGGCGATGGGGCGGGTCCGTCTGGCATTTGGGCGCCAACAAGCCGTAGAAATGATGCAAAAGGCAGAACTTAAGGCGTCGAGGGTTCGCAAGTCCAGGAAACGAGATCAGACACTTGTTTCACCATAAAACGCCCGGACCCGGCCGTCATGCCCGCACCGGACCATTGGCGGTAATGGCATAGCTGGACAAAGTGCTATCGGCGTGGGTCATGCGATGATCAAGCATTCGCCGCGTCAGGCGCAGCATTTCACCCGCATAAGCCGGATCATTCGCCAGATTTTTTGCCTCGCCCCGGTCGCGATGATCAAACAGCATCGGTGGAATGCCGCCATTGAAATGCACCAGCGTCAGGTGTTTTTCGCGCAAAATCGACAGATTGCATTGCTCAAGCGCTAGCGTGCTGCTGGGCAGACCGGGGGGCAACGCGGGGATTTCTCCGAAATCGAGTTCGGACCAGGTGTAGTCGCGCCAATCCTCCGGTTCCTGCCCCCGCATCAGCGGATAAAGCGAGCGGCCATCAACCGAAGTCGGTGTCTCTAGCCCGGCGAATTCCAGCAGGGTGGGGAAAACGTCGATGGTTTCGGTTGGTGCGTCGATCACCTGTCCGGCGAATTCGCCGCCCGGAACGCGGATGATCAAAGGCACCCGGAACGCCGCATCAAACACCGTGCTTTTGCCCCAACCACCATGATCACCCAGCATTTCACCGTGATCGGAACACAGCACAATCAGCGTGTCATCGTACTGACCGCTTTCCTTTAGAAAGTCGATCATCCGGCCAACATGGGTGTCCACTTCGGCGGCCATCCCAAGATAGACTTGGCGGATGGTCCGGACGTTTTCCGGAGTGTCGGCAAGGTCCGGCCAGCCTTGGATAAACCGGGTGATGGGCGCGCGCGCGTTGGCCTCGATCATCAGCGGATGTTGGGCGATCTCGGGGTCAAGCGGGCAAGGGTCCGGGATATCGTTGCCTTTGCAGAGCCTATTATAGGGCGCAGGCGCAACAAACGGCGGGTGTGGGCGGATGTATGTCAGATGGGCAAACCACGGTTCATCTTTCATTGTGCCAATCGTTTTCAGGCATTCATCGGTCAGAAAGGCAGTATCGCTGTGCTCTTTGGCATAGAAGGTCGGGCCGTCCAGATCTGGCCCTTGTGGTACAAAAAATTTGTTAAAAGTCGGCACATCATAACCGTGCGTGGCCAGAAATTTGCGCCACGGCAGGCTTTCCTCGAACCGCATTTCGACCTTTTCGTCGAACCCCACCATCGGCGCTTCATAGCACCGCAGCGCTAGATCGTCGGCCGGTAACATGCGCGGGTCGCCGGGCGTGTCGGTATAGCCAAACAGCATTGGATTATACCCGGCCTTGCGCATTTCAACCGGCACCGTGGGGATCATCTGATCCAGCGGCGTGCCGTTGCGCACCGATCGGTGATTCATCGCATATTGCCCAGTCAACAGCGACGCGCGCGAGGGACCACAGGGATTCACCACGCTCCAATGATTGCGGAAACTGGTGGCGTCCTGCATCAGAGCGTTGATATGTGGCAGCTCCGCCGCCTGGGCCAGATCACCAAACAGCAGATCAGCGCGAAACTGATCCATGACGATGAACAATATGTTTTTGCGTTTCACGTGCCGAATCTCCGGGCAAAATGGGTCAACATTCCTTCCGCTAGCACACAGAAAATCACAAAACCACGAAAATCGGTGGACATTTGTGGGAAATTGAGGTTTTAGAGGCACCGGAGTCGCGAACATGACAAAAGACAGCAAAACACGGGCCAACCACCGTGAGGTGGAAGTGCTGGAGGCGTTGCGCCAATTGGGTGGGGCGGCGCGCAATGCCAACCTTGCGGAATTGCTGGGTGTGTCAGAGGAAACCATCAGGCGCACTACCAAAGCATTGGCCAAGGCCGATCTGGTGCGTCGCGTGCATGGCGGGTCGTATTTGCCGGAATCTGGTGCGGGCGACGGGGTGTTTTCCCGGCTAGGACTGCGACAGGGCGAAAAGGGGCGGATTGGCGCGGCTGTGGTGGCGTTGATCCCGGACGGGTCCTGTGTATTTCTTGATGTGGGATCGACCACCGCGTTTGTGGCGCAGGCGCTGAATGCGCGCCGCGGGCTGGATGTGGTGACCAATTCGCTGAACGCAGCTCAGGCACTGGCCGAACAGGGTGGCAACCGGGTGTTTGTCGCCGGAGGAAGGTTGCGACGCGATCAATTGGGCATGTTTGGTGCCGATACCATCGACTTTGTGCAGGGATTTCACATTGATGTGGCGATCATGTCAGTGGATGCGATCGACGCCCAACGAGGGTTTCTGCTGAACGGGGCCGACGAAGCGGGTGTGGCACGCGCCGCCATACGGCAGGCCGACAGGGCCTTTGTCGTCGCCGATCACGAGAAATTCGGGCAGAAGGCTCCGCTGGTTATTTGCCCCCCGCAGGAAATTGACGTGGTGGTGACGGATCAGCCGTTAGAACCGGCCATGGCAAAAAGTTTCGACGATTGGGGCATCGCCACGCACGACACATCCCACGAACCGGATAAATTCAACGACAAGGACGCAGCATGACCATTCTCACCTTTTTGGTGCAACTGACCGGGGCGACGATGTTGTTGCTGTATGCGGTGCGCATGGTGCGTACCGGGATCGAACGGGCCTTTGGGTCGTCATTTCGCCGTGTCATGACAACCACGACAAACCCGGCAAGTGCGGCCGCGACCGGGTTGGTCATGGCGGTAATCATGCAAAGTTCGGCTGCCGTGGCGTTGTTGGTGGCCGGGTTTGCCGGCACTGGCGCGATTGGTTTCGGGGCCGGGTTGTCGGTGGTTCTGGGCGCGGATCTGGGGTCAGCTTTGTTGATTCAGGTGTTGTCGTTCAAGATGGAATGGCTGGTGCCGGTGTTGCTGGCCGTGGGCGGTGGGTTCTTCATCAAATCGGACCGGCGCAAGCTGAAACAGGCGGGGCGGATCATTCTGGGGATCGCCTTTATCCTGATTTCACTGCGGTTCCTGCGCGAAACCATGGACCCGATCCGCGATTCGGCGTTTTTGCCGTCGATTGCCGGGTATCTGGCGCGCGATTTTGTCACCGCGTTCATGATTGGCGCGGTTCTGGCCTGGACCATGCATTCATCGGTGGCAGTGATCCTGATGTGCGTGACCCTAGTGTCGATCGACGCGATTCCGACCGGGGCGGGGGTGTCACTGGTCCTTGGGGCCAATTTCGGTAGCGCGATCATTCCCATCTGGCTAAGCCGGGGACTGCCGGCCATGGCGCGCCGCGTGCCGGTGGCCAACCTGTTGATCCGGGGCAGCGGGGCGATTTTGTTGCTGGTGATCGTCAACAAGACGCCTGTTCTGGCCACTTTGGGGTGGGATGAAGGGGCGCAGGCGCTGATCAACATACATGTGGCGTTCAATATGGTGTTGTTGCTGGGGCTGCCGTTTGTTGGCCTGCTGGAAGGTCCGGTGTCGCGGTTCCTGCCTGAAATCGACTCCGTGCAGGCCGAACAACCGCATGAATACATCAGCGTTCTGGACGAGGGCGCGTTAAAGGTACCGTCGCTGGCGCTGGCCAATCTCAAACGCGAAGTGATGCGGATGGAGCAGGTTCTGGATTCAATGACCGCTCCGCTGATGGAGTTGTTCAGTGTCTATGACAAGGACCGCGTGCATATTCTGACAGAGCGCGACGACGTGCTGAACGAGGCGCTGGATGACATTCGCCGATATGTGGCGGCGATGCCAAACGACACGATGACCAAAGAAGATTTCAAAGCCGCGCGCGAGTTGACCGAATACGCGATTGCGCTGGAAACTTCGGGGGAACTGGTGGTCAAGCTGTTGCTGCCACTGGCGCGTGAAAAATCCCGCGAACAGATCAAGTTTTCCAAGGCCGGGCGGCAGGAACTTATTGATATGCACGAACGGATGATGGCGAACATGGGGTTGGCGACAAATGTCCTGATATCGGACGATCTGGAAAGCGCGCGGTTGTTGTTGGAAGAAAAGAACGAAATGACCCGGCTTGAACGTTCCAGCCGTAAAAAGCATTTGCGGCGCTTGTCGGATGGGTCAACAACCAGTTTTGAATCCAGCAATATTCATCTGGAAATCCTGCGGGTTCTGCGCGAGATTAACAGCCATGTGGCGTCGGTGTGTTATCCGATCCTGTATCGCGGTGGGCAGTTGCTGGAAACCCGGCTGATCGAAACGATGGACAAGGAAAGCGACGCGGCGGCCGAGTGAGACCAAGAAAATTCAGCGAATTTTCTTTTGCGTCAGGCCGCGCGCGCCATCGTCATAAATGCCCGGATAACCTTGACGTCCCGGCGCTGGCCCAGACAGGCGATTGTTTCACCCATGGTGATGTCGATGTCGGACAGGGGCAGGCGGACCAGTCGGGTGTCGTGGCCAAATTCCGCCATCGACACAAACCCGATGCCCGCCCCCGATGCCACCAGTTCGCGCACGGTTTCGCGCCCTTCGGCCTCGATCGCCGGGGTTAGAGTGATGCCTTGTTTCAGCGCTTGTTCTTGCAGTTTCTGACGGGTTTTTGACCCGCTTTCACGAAAGATCAGCGGCCAGTTCCCCAAGTCCTGCAACGACAGCGACCGGGTTCCCGGCGGCAGCAATCCACGCGCCGCAAATCCGGTGATTTCCGTCGCCCCCAGATTGACAATATCCATGTCCCGCCCCGGGGACAGGCTTCCGGCGACGCCGATATCTGCGTCATAGCTGCGCAGCGCGTTCAGGACTTCGCCGGTGTTGCCGGTGCGCAGGGACACCTGCACCTGCGGGTACCGTTTGCGAAACCGGGTCAGGATTGCGGTGACGTGATGGGCGCTGTCGGCGATGATGCGCAGGGTGCCACTGACCGCACTTCGCGCTTCGTTCAGGAACTCGGCGATCTGCGTTTCTGTGCTGAAATACTGCTTGGACAGGCGGAACAGGTCTTCGCCCGCCGGGGTCAGCGTCACCCGTTTATGGGCGCGGGTGAACAGCAGGATATCGTGATCCTGTTCCAGTTTGCGCACCTGCTCGGATATCGCCGGTTGCGTCAGGTTCATCGCCTCGGCGGCGCGGGAAAACCCACCCAGAAGGGCGACGTGGTGAAAGGCTTTGATCTGGCTGTGGCGCATGGTGGTTAATGTATAGGCTGACCCTATGGAAGGATTGATAATAACAATTTCACATATGGGTGGACTTAAGGCAATAGAGGGCACGAACAAGGACGATCTGGGAATCGAAACAATGACCACCATCACCCCCCCCGCACTGGGAGAGCCATACTTGTTGACCCCCGGCCCGCTGACCACGTCAGAGGCCACGAAACGCGCGATGCTGCGTGACTGGGGCAGTTGGGATGGCGATTTTCGCGCCATGACGCAGGACATGCGCGACCGGTTGCTGGCGATGTTGGGGCAGGGGGCTGATGAGTTCGATTGCGTGCCGATGCAAGGGTCCGGCACCTTCGCGGTCGAGGCGATGTTAGGCTCGTTTGTGCCACGCGACGGCAAGGTTCTGGTGCTGGCCAACGGGGCCTACGGGCTGCGGTCGGCCAAGACGCTGGAATATCTCGGGCGCGATCATGTGGTTCTGGACAAGGGCGACTACCTACCGCCGCGCGGCGATGAAGTGGCGCAGATTCTGGCCGATGACCCCGCCATCACCCACGTTGTCGCCATTCATTGCGAGACAAGTTCGGGCATCCTGAACCCGGTCGAAGAGATTTCCCAAGTGACCTACGCCGCCGGGCGCAAGTTGCTGATTGATAGCATGTCGGCCTTTGGCGCGATCCCGCTTGAGGTTGGCACGATCCGCTACGAGGCAATGGTGTCCTCGGCCAACAAATGCATCGAAGGCGTGCCGGGCTTTGGCTTTGTCATTGCCCGAAAATCGGAACTTGAGGCGGCCAAGGGCAACAGCCATTCGCTATCGCTCGATGTGCATGCGCAATGGGCGCATATGAACAAGACCGGCCAATGGCGGTTCACCCCACCGACCCATGTGGTTGCGGCGTTCCTGGAGGCACTACGCGGGCACGAGGCCGAAGGTGGGGTTGCCGGGCGCGGTGCGCGTTATGCCGATAATCGCGATGTGATGGTGGCGGGGATGCGCGGGTTGGGGTTCGAAACCCTGCTAAAGGATCGCTGGTTGTCGCCGATCATCGTCACTTTCTTTTGCCCCGCTGATCCGGCGTTTGAATTCGCCCGTTTTTACGAAGTGATGAAGGACAAGGGGTTCATCATCTACCCCGGCAAGCTGACCGTGGTGGATAGTTTCCGCATCGGCTGTATCGGGCAGATGGACGGTGATGTGATGCGTCAGGTGGTGTGCGCCGCTGGTGAAACACTGGCGGAAATGGGGGTAAGTGACGCCACTCCGCCTGCCATCGCCTTGAAAGAACGAGAAATACTTGCGGCTTGACCCCGCGATATCAACGAAAACAGGTTTAACAAAAAGGACCAAACCGATGAGCAATTTCAACGAATACAAGTACACCCGCACCTATCAGGGCAAGATCAAAGCCATGGTTCTGGACTGGTCCGGCACCTTGGCCGACGCCTATGTGATCGCGCCCGCCGTGGTGTTTGTCGAGGTGTTCAAAAGCCAGGGCGTCGAGATTTCGATGGAAGAGGCCCGCGGCCCGATGGGCCTGCGCAAGGACATCCACATCAAGATGCTGACCCAGGATCCGGTGATCGCCGCGCGTTGGGAAAAGATCAAAGGCACCCCGCCGACCCAAGCTGACGTGGACGTGATGTTTGCCGAATTCGTGCCGGCGCAACTGGCCTGCCTGCCGAAATACACCGCGCTGTTGCCGGGCGTAAAGGACGCGGTCAACGGTCTTCAGGCACAGGGCATCAAGGTTGGCGTTTCCACTGGCTTTACCCGCGTGATGGTCGATGTGCTGCTGAAAGACGTGATCGCCCAGGGCATCGTGCCTGATGCCACCGTTGCCGGGGATGAAGTGACCAATGGCGCGCGTCCTGCTCCGCATATGGTGTTCAAAAACCTCGATCTGATGGACATTTCAGACGTGAAATCGGTGGTGAAATGCGATGACACCGTGTCAGGTATCGGCGAGGCGCTGAACGCAGGGTGCTGGGGCGTTGGGTTGGTGCGGTATTCCAACTACATGAACATCAACACGCTGGACGAAGAGGCAACCCTGTCCGAGGCGGATATTGCCCGGCGCATGGCCCACACACGCAAGATACTGGAACAGTCCGGCGCGCATTATGTGATTGATTCACTGGTTGAATTGCCGGCTGTGATTGACGACATCAACGCCCGTCTGGCGCGCGGCGAAAAGCCGTAAACCAACCGGCACATCCATGATAGGTCCGGCCGTGCAACAGATGTTGCGCGGCCGGATTGGTTTTAAGGGGCAGGGACATGAGTGCCGGAATTATTACGATCGTCCTGGGGGCGGCATTTTTGCACGCGCTGTGGAATGCGGTGGTCAAAGGGGCCGGGGACAAGACAATCATGCTGGGTCTGATTGCCTTGGGTCATGTGGTGCCGGGGATCGTGGTTGTTGCGCTTGTGCCGTCGCCGGGGTGGGCGGTATGGCCTTATGTGCTGGCCTCGACCGTGATCCACTGGGGCTATTATTATTTCCTGAATGTGGCCTATCGGCTGGGCGATCTAAGCGTGATCTATCCGATTGCCCGCGGTCTTGCCCCGGTGATGATCACCCTTGGCGCGCAGGTCTGGATCGGGGAAACGGTGCCGCCGCTGGCCTGGGCGGGAATTCTGACCGTGTCTGGTGGGATCATGGTGCTGACGCGCGGCGTGTTTTCCGGCACGTTGCCGAAGGCGGGTCTGATGGCAGCACTTGCGGTGGCGGTGATGGTTGCGGCCTATTCGCTGGTGGACGGGGTTGGCGTGCGTCTGTCGAACAACACGCTGGCCTATGTGGGCTGGCTGTTCGTGTTCGAAATTATCGTCGCCGCCTTCATCTTTTCAACCCGGCTTGAACGGCTGCGCGCGGTGTCGCCACGGGTGATCGCGCTGGGGTTTCTGGGCGGGGTGATATCGGGTGCCGCCTATGGGTTGGTTTTGTATGCCAAGACGCTAGCCCCGTTAGGCCTTGTGTCGGCCCTGCGCGAGACCTCGGTGATTTTCGCCGCCATGATCGGCGTGTTGTGGTTCCACGAAGGGCCAAGGGGCAATCGGTTGATCGCTGCCGGGATCGTTGCGGTGGGCATTATCGTGATTGGGCTGGGGGCGTGACGTTTGCCTAAATCAACACAGATTTCTAGCCGACAGACACGCCCCGGACCTCTTACTTAGCGTTGCCCGGTGTACACGCGCGCCCAGTCTTTGGCCATGTCAACGATCAGCCACCCCATGTCAGGGCCTTCGTCCAGACCTTTTTCCAGCTTGCCAATGTGGCTGTCGCGGTCATAGGCAAATTCACGCACGCCGTCGGTGTGATGCACGATCATGCCGAATCGGGGACCGTCGCCGGCTGTGACCCACTGAACCATGGCAAAATCGCCGTCCGAATTTCCGGCGGCAAAGATCGGGCGTTGGCCGATAGTCCGGTCAATCGCCACCGGCTTGGTGTCTTTGTCGTCGATAAAGGCGATGCCATCGGCCTTGGTGACGGTGGGCACGCCGTCGATCACGTCGTAAGTGGTTTCACCTAGTGAGCCGATGATCTGCCGGGTGGGAATGCCATAGGCCTTTTCGGTGAACGCCCGCATGAAATGCACGCCGCCGCCGGACACGATGTAAGTGGTAAACCCTTCGTCGCGCAGATAGCGCAGCAATTCGACCATCGGCTGATAGGTCATCTGATCATAGGGCAGCCCGGTTTCCGGGTGGCGCGCCTCGGACAGCCAGCGGCGCACGATGTTCTGGAACTCGTCCACGGGCAAGCCAGAATGGGTGATGTTGACGATCTCGATCAGCGCCTTTTCGCCGCCGGCGAGCAGGGTATTCATGTCGCCGTCCACGGCCGCCTGTACCGTGGTGCTGGTGATGATGGACGGGTCCGCAGCAGCCATTTCGCGCAGTCGGTCAAGAGCAAAGATCAGTTGGAAATAGGCGGGTTGTTCGCCCCAAAGCGTGCCGTCATTATCAAACACCGCGATGCGGTCGGCGGCAGGGACAAAATTGCCCGATGCGGGATCGCTGACATCTTCGACAAACGCGATGATGCGGGTTCTGGTATCGGTATCGTTCCACGATGGCAGCGGGTCGGCGATGGCGATCTGGGCAAATGCAATGACGGCCAAAGCGCCAAGGGTTCTGCTGATAAACATGAGGGGTCCTGTCCTGAAAAGAAAATGGCCCGCCGGATTAACGGCGGGCCATACGGTTGATTTGTATTAGTCGCCGACGACGCTTGTCATCTGCTCCATCACCTTGTCGAGGCTAAAGCTGGCAGCCTTTTGGCGTGGCGGGAAATCCTTGAACGTGGCAAGGAATTCGCCCACATAGGCCTGCGCGGGAACCAGCATATAGGCCCGATCAAGCATCCAGTCATAGTAGGTGTTGGATGTACGATAGGCCCGTTCATACGGGTCGCGCCGCAGGTTGAAGATCAGCGGTATCCGCAGCGGTGTGAACGGTTCGATCCATGCGCGCAGGGTAGTGTATTCTTTCTGCTCCATGAATATGAACTTCCAGTCGCGCCAGCGTAGCGCGGTCAAATCACCATCATCCGAGAAATAGAATATCTCGTCGCGCGGCCCTGTGTCCGTTTCGCCGGTCAGGTAGGGCAGGAAGTTATAGCCGTCCAGATACACCTTGTAGTCACGCCCGCCGCCCACTTCGGCAACGGTCACGCCTTCCAGCAACTGTTCCTTGATGTTTGGATTACCAGCAGCAGCCAACAGGGTTGGCAGCCAGTCCATATGGTGCATGATCTCGTTAGAGACAGACCCTGCCTCGATCTTGCCGGGCCAGCGAACCATCGCAGGCACCCGCCATCCACCTTCCCAGTTGGTGTTCTTTTCACCAAAGAAGGGAGTCATGGCAGCGTCCGGCCATGTATTCATGTGCGGGCCGTTGTCGGTGGAATATTGCACGATGGTATTGTCGGCGATGCCCAGTTCGTCCAGCACGTCAAGAAACTGACCAATTTGCAGGTCGTGTTCGACCATGCCGGCCGAATATTCATCCAGCTTGCGGCCAGCAATATCGTTGGCTTGGGCGCGCATTTCGGGCTTTACATGGGTGCGGAAATGCATCCGTGTTCCGGACCACCAGACGAACCAAGGCACACCTTCGGCCTCTTTGCGTTTGATGAAATCAATCGCGGCGGCAACGGTTTCGTCGTCAACCGTTTCCATGCGTTTCTTGGTCAGCGGGCCGGTATCTTCAATGGTGCCATCGGCAGAGGACTTGATCACACCGCGCGGGCCGAACTTTTTGCGGAACTCGGGATCATCCGGATAATCTTCGTTTTCTGGCTCTTCTTCGGCGTTCAGATGGTAAAGATTGCCGAAAAATTCGTCAAAGCCGTTGTTGGTCGGCAGCATTTCGTCGCGGTCGCCCAGATGGTTCTTGCCGAACTGACCGGTGGCATAGCCTTCGGCCTTAAGCAGGCCGGCAACCGTCGGGTCAAGAATGTTCATGCCTTCCTTGGCACCGGGCAGGCCGACTTTGGAAAGACCTGTGCGGAACACCGACTGACCCATGATGAACGACGAGCGCCCCGCCGTGCAGGATTGTTCACCGTAGTAATCGGTAAAGATCATGCCTTCATTGGCGATCCGGTCGATGTTGGGCGTGCGATAGCCCATCATGCCCATGGTATAGGCCGAAATATTGGACTGGCCAATATCATCGCCCCAGATGAACAGGATGTTTGGCTTGTCACCCGCCGCCATGGCGGGTACCGCCAGCAGCACCGCAATAGAGGCCGCCGCCAGTTGCCGCAGTGGTTTTCGCCAACCTGCGTGAATTACTTCTGTCATATTAATCTCCTTACAAAATCTTGCCCGAATTTTTGGGCAACATACCTAAACTGAACATCCGTCCAGCCTGACAACTGTGACGAGGCACACAATCGACAACGCCAGATTCCTGACGGAATCAGGCAGGTTGATTCTACACCGGAATTCCGCCACTAATTCCCTCATATGATGGATTCTGACGCCAGGCCGCAAAAAATCGCCAAAGCCGACCTTGATCGGTTGAACACAGTTGGCTGGCTTTCCAAGCGTGACCCTGCCTTTCGGGCGGCGGTGTTGAAACACGCCATGCTGCGTCATTATAAGGAAGGCGAGGCGATCTATCTTTATGGCGATACCGCAGACGGGCTTTTTGCGGTTCTAGCGGGCTCTATCAAAATGACGGTGCCGGCGGATGACGGGCAGGAATTTGTCGCGCATCGGGC
>NVQY01000153.1 GCA_002400675.1 Paracoccaceae bacterium
ACCGGGCCTGTTTGCGCGCCAGCGAGGCCGCCGTGGTGCTGGCCAATTACATTCGCCTGCTGGGCTGGGACGCCAAGGCGCATACCGCCACCAGTAGCGATGTGGACCTGAACCAGCTGACCGTTGCCGCCGGTCTGGCAACGGTAGAGGGTGGGCGTCTGGTCAACCCCTATCTGGGCGACCGGTTTGGTATGGCGGTGGTCACCACCACCTATGACATGAGCCTTGATGCCCCACTGGTGCCGCTGGCGGATCAGCCGTGGCTACGCACCAAAGGCCCGGCCTGGTGGCTGGGGGCCGGGTTTGCCAAATCGGCGTTCAACCTTGATCCCTATGCCCGGCGCGATTTTGTCGATGGCCCGCATCCGTTCGAGACCCTGAAACGGGTAGCGATCCCCACCACCCATATCGACGAGGCACATGTGGCCCGCGTCCCCAAGCGTGCCGATCTGTTTGCCCGCGCGCAATTTGGCGACATGGGCAAAAAGCTACAGGATGGCGCAAAAGGCGGGCATTATGTGCGCAAGGCGGCACCCTCGACCGCGCAACGGCGCATGTTGGGCGCGTTGGTCCTGTTGCAGGACGGTGAGTCGGCAGAAGGGCCAAGGCCCGACGACCCCGCCCGCAATGCCGCCAACATCAAGGCCGCCAGCTATTTCCTGGGCATTGATGCGGTAGGTCTGTCGCGCTGTCCGGACTGGACCTGGTATTCCCATGACGCCACCGGCGCGCCGATCGACCCACCGCATGATCAGGCGATTTCGATGATCATTGATCAGGGCTATGAAACCATGGAAGGCTCAAGCGGCGATGACTGGATCGCCGTGGCCCAATCCATGCGCGCCTATCTGCGGTTCTCGCTGCTGGGCGGTGTCATCGCTCAACAGATCCGCAACCTTGGCTACAAGGCCAAGGCGCATTCGGTGATGGACGGAGAAGTCCTTCAGCCGCCCTTGTTGCTGCTTAGCGGGCTGGGCGAAGTCAGCCGCATTGGCGAAGTGATCCTGAACCCGTTCCTTGGGCCGCGCCTGAAATCGGGAGTGGTGACCACGGACATGCCGATGACCCATGACAAGCCGATAGACTTCGGGCTTCAGACGTTTTGCGAGTCGTGCAACAAATGCGCGCGCGAATGCCCGTCGGGGGCGATTACTGCCGGGCCGAAACTGATGTTCAACGGCTATGAAATCTGGAAATCCGACAGCCAGAAATGCGCCACCTACCGGATCACCACCACCGGCGGGGCGATGTGCGGGCGCTGTATGAAGACCTGTCCCTGGAACCTCGAAGGCCTGTTCGCAGAAA
Organism: Paracoccaceae bacterium; assembly: GCA_002400675.1. GTDB lineage: Bacteria > Pseudomonadota > Alphaproteobacteria > Rhodobacterales > Rhodobacteraceae > NVQY01. The sequence continues at coordinate 1,306 of NVQY01000153.1, forward strand.
AACCCTTCCGCTGGGCGGCGATGAACCTGCCCAAAACCGCCCCGGCGCTGGCGCGGCTGGATGATATGGTGGACAACGGCACGCTGAACCCGGTCAAGAAATGGTGGTGGGATCTGGAATTGGGTAGCGACGGCGGCTATCATCCGACCTCTCACGCCGTGAACCAACGCGGCCTGCAAAAGGGGTTGGACCTGTCCTACGCGGACCAAACGCTTGCGGTTTACCCGGCCCCGCTGGCCCCGCACCCGTACCCGTATCCGTTCCCGATGGACCGCGAGGCGGGGATCGAGGCCTATCAGGCGATGATAACGGCCGAGGAATACAAAGCCCGCCGGGCGCGCGGGGAAACCGGCGAGTGGGACCACACGTATACCAGCGATGGGCAAAGCCCGGTGTTGCGGGTTGAAATCTCTAAAGCCGAACAGATGACCGACGGTGTGACTAAATACGAGTTCCGGGCGCTGGATGGCGCGGACCTGCCAGCGTGGCAGGCGGGGGCGCATCTGGATATTGTGGTCGCGCCGGAGTTTCTGCGGCAGTATTCCATGTCCGGCGATCCGGGCGATCGTTCCACCTATCAGATCGGCGTTTTGCGCGAAGATCACGGGCGCGGCGGGTCGGCCCTGTTGCACCGGATATTCAATGAGGGGCGCAAGGTGTTCATCTCGCGCCCGATCAACCATTTCCCGCTGGATGAAACCGCGACGCGCAGCCTGTTGATGGGTGGCGGTATCGGCATCACACCGATGATCGCCATGGCACACCGTTTGCACGCGCTGGGGGCCGAGTTTGAGGTGCATTATTCCATTTCCGGGCGCGACTCTGCCGGGTATCTGGACGATCTTATGGCCGCGCCTTGGCGCGACCGGCTACATCTGCATGTCTCAGACGAAGGTACGCGCGCCGATCTGGACCGACTTTTGTCGGGGTATCAACCGGGCTGGCATGTGTACACCTGTGGGCCGGATCGTTTCATGACTGGCGTGATCGAGGCGGCAGAGCGTCAGGGTTTCCCCGAAGAGGCCCGCCATCTTGAATATTTCTCGGTTCCCGATCTGCCCGAGTATGAAAACCACGACTTTACGCTTGAACTATCGGATGGGCGTTCGTTTCTGGTGCCCGCAGAACAAAGCGCGACGGACGTTCTGGCGCGAAACGGCGTTCAGGTGGACGTCAAATGTTCCGACGGGATTTGCGGCGTCTGCAAATGCACGCTGATCTCCGGCGACGTAGAGCACCGGGATTTTGTCCTGTCCAATGCGCAGCGCACAAGCAACATCATCCTGTGCCAATCCCGCGCGGCCAAGCCGGGTGGGGTCATCAAGGTCGATCTATAGGCGCGCGGATTACCCGGTTGCGATCAGTCGGCAAACGGATCCTTGCTCTTGTTTTTGCTATTGCCCGAGGTCGCGAACGGGTCCGACCCCTGCGATGCGCCCAATGCGTCGAAATAGGACCGCTGGCAGGTGATCACCTCGTCAAAGGCGCGTCTGGATCCGCGCAAGGTATAGCGCCCCAACTCAGAGCCCTGGAAATTCCAGACCATCCTTGTTTCGCGCTGAAACTCGTCGATGAACAGATCGGCCTCGTCGCTGCTGGCGTCGATCATGATGTTCAGCCCCGGATACCCATCCGTCTGGATGCCGTCCATTTCCAGCGTCCAGGGTGTTTCATTGCCAAAGTTCAGCGTCACCGAATATTGTTTGCCGTCCTGAATCGACCCCCAGCGTTGATCAAGAAGTGTGACATCCAGTGCCAACACATTGTCGGTGTTGTCGAACCCGATGAAAAATGCGGTGTCCTCTTCGAACAGGGCGAAGGCCTGACAGCCCTCTGAATTGGGATAAAATGAGATGTCCCAGCCGCCAACCGTTTTCCAGTCAATCGTCTGTGCGACAGCGCCATTGACGTTGAGAGCAAGAAAACCGGCTGCCAAAGTGGACAAAAGGACGTTTGAAATCTGTGTTCGACGTGCCATTTGCACCTCCTGATAAAATGTTGCCATGACTATAAGGGGTTTTTTGTGCCTGCCAACCGTTGCGGTGGGTATGGCCCGGTTTTGTGACGGAAAATCGACCACATCACCGGGTGGGTGGCGCGTGGGTCGCTTGTGGGCGGAGCGTACCTGAACCCGCGCGCCATTTGATCTGGCGCAATGACGGGGTGGTCGGCAGGGTCTAAATCGCGTACCTGATGGAAAAGCTAAGGATAATCTGATGAGCAATTTCGCAAAGGACGCGAAAGAGCGGCCCGCGGCGCGTGGCGTCAGCCTTGCCGCCTTTATGTCGCTGGGGTTCCGGCCCTTTTTCCTGGGGGCGGCGGTGTTTGCCATTGTCGCCATTTCGCTTTGGGTGGTGTCCTTGCGTGGCGGGGATCTGATCGCGCCGGGTTATGGCATGGCGTCGTGGCACATGCACGAGATGTTGTATGGCTACGGCCCGGCGGTTCTTAGCGGATTTTTGTTGACGGCGGTGCCCAATTGGACCGGGCGAAAACCGTTGAAAGGAACCGGGCTGGCGCTGCTGTTCGGGTTGTGGCTGGCGGGGCGCATTGTGATGATGGCTCCGGTGCCGACGGCCGTTATGGTGGTGGTGGACGTCGCGTTCCTGCCGGTGATCGCGCTGGTCATGTTGCGCGAAATCGCGGCGGCCGGGAACTGGCGGAACCTGATGGTGCTGGGGCCGATTGGCCTGTTCGCGCTGGCCAACGGGGTTTTCCATTTCGAGGTTCTGCGCGACGGCGTTGCGGATTACGGCGTTCGTCTTGGATTAAGTGCGCTGATCTTTCTGGTGATGTTGATCGGCGGGCGGATTATTCCGGCCTTTACCCGCAACTGGCTGGTAAACCGGGGATCGGACCTGCGCCCGGTTGCATTCAACCGCTTCGACGGGGTCACTTTGATCGTTACCGTGGTGGCGCTGCTGTTGTGGGTCGGGATGCCGGTTGGCCCTGTCACGGCGCTGGCGCTGGGGGCAGGCGCGGTCCTGCATGTGGTGCGCCTGTCGCGCTGGAGAGGTCTGGCGGCGTTGCCGGAACCTCTGTTGTTTGTGCTGCATGCGGCTTACGCGGTTATTCCCGTTGGCATGGTCGCGCTGGCGCTGGGGGCCGGGTTGGATGACTGGGCGGCGCAGGTTGCCGGCATTCACCTGCTGGGAATCGGAGCGATTGGCGGCATGACCATGGCGGTAATGATCCGGGCCAGCCTTGGCCACACAGGGAGTGCGCTGAAGGCCGACATGGCGATGAAAGCCGGGTTGGCGTGCCTGTTTGCCGCCGCCGCGATCCGCGCAGGGGCGGGATTTGCCGATGATGCGACCATGTGGATCGACCTGTCGGCAGGCCTGTGGGTGACGGGGTTCGCCATGTTCGTGCTGCGGATCGGCCCGAGCCTGTTGAAACCGCGACCCGGTGCCGGTCAGGGATGAACGGCTGGGGCGAATTCACCGCGGCGCTGACCCTGTTTCTGCTAAGTCACGTCTTTCCGGTGCGGCCGCCGCTGCGGCCATGGCTGGTGCGGGTGTTGGGGTTGCGCGGCTATATCGTCGGGTATTCTACGGTTTCAATTGCGTTGCTGATCTGGCTGATCGTGGCGGCGTCGCGCGCGCCTTATGTCGAAGTGATCCCCCCGCTTGAGGTGTTCCGCTGGGCCCCGATGGTGGCGATGCCGGTGGCAATCCTGCTGGCGGTGCAGGGGCTGAGCATTGCCAACCCGTTGTCCTTTGGCGGCATGGGCAAACGTCCCTTTGACCCGGACCACCCCGGCATTCTGGCCCTGACCCGCCATCCGTTGCTACTGGCGATTGCCCTTTGGGCGGGGGCGCATCTGCTGGCCAACGGCGATTTGGCGCATGTGGTGTTGTTTGGCCTGTTTGGGGCCTTTGCGGTTCTCAGCATGGGCCTGATTGATCGGCGCAAGAAACGACTGCTGGGGGCCGAATGGCAGGAACTGGCGAAAAACACCGCCCTGTTGTCATGGCGCGGAGCCATGCCCGGCCTGTGGGTCGGGGTGGCCAGCGTCGCCTTGTTTCTGGGTCTGCTGGCGTTGCATGCGCCGGTTATCGGTGTGTCGCCGTTGCCATGAAATTTCAGGCAGGGGGCAACCGGCGTCAGGTTGCGTAATCGTCGATCAGGGGGCTGGGTTTGGCCAGCGTTTGCAGCGCCTCCATGTCGGTTATCGTTACCTGTGTGCCGTCGATGTGAACACCATATGGGCGCAGCGATTTGATCGCCCGCGACAGGTTTTCCGGCGTCATTCCCAGAAACGATGCAAGACGGCGTTTTTCGATCGCCAGTTCGAACACATGGGCACCCTCTGCGCGCAAGTGGCTGCGGATCAGGTAATTCGCCAGCCGCTCCAACGAACTGCGCAGCTTCAGGTTCTTGGTGTCCTTGACGACGGAACGATAGCAATTTGCCAATTCCCGCACGACGGCACGGGCAAAGTTGTGATCCTTGTCAAAGATTTCGCGCACGTCCAACGAAGGCAACAGGACAACACGGGATTTTTCCGTGGTGCGCGCCGACATCAGATAGGGGCCATCCTTGATCGTCGCCGCCAGAATAAAGCTGGAAACCGGGCGCACCGTGGCCATCGACGTCTCGTGCCGGTTCCAGATGCAATACAGCTCAACACTGCCCGAGATGACCACATGCAGAAAATCGGCCGGGTCGCCTTCGGTGATCAGGTCCACCTGTGGCGGAAACGTCTGAACGTAGGCTGCGCGAACCAGATCCTGAAAATACGCCTCGGACATGCCAGAGAACAAATCCAACTCGCGAATTTCGGGTACGTCGTCGGCGCGCATGGGGCGTCCTCCTTTGTGCGGGGTCTTCAATGGCCCGGTCACTTGATATTTGTCAAGTGCCCACATGAAATATGCAACGAAACGCCTTGCAGAAACATTCCGCAGTGCAGCGATTATGTGCATTGGCGGATTATTTCGAGGCGAACCCTTGAAATCGTGATCCAGATCAAGTTGCCGGCGCGCCTCGCCAATTAACCCCTGCGCAGGACACCTGACACCGTTGGCGGGGAAACGCGAAAAACTGCGGATCCCTTGGCTGATGCCCAGCAAGCCGACTGTCATTCTGAGGAGAACTGAACATGCACAATATCGACGGTGTGACACCGCAGGACCAGTACAGGGCGCTAGGGTTAAGCACGCTGGCCTTTACGGTCTGTTTTGCGGTCTGGACAATCTTTTCGATCATCGGGGTGAAAATCAAACAGGATCTTGGCCTGTCCGAGACCCAGTTTGGCCTTTTGGTCGCGACCCCGGTTCTGACCGGATCGCTGAGCCGTATTTTTCTTGGCGTCTGGACCGACCAGTTCGGCGGACGCATCATGTTGCCGCTGCAAATGCTGATTACCGCCATTTCCGTGTGGTTGCTGGCATCGGTTCAGACCTATGCCGTGTTCCTGATGATCGCGCTGGGTCTGGGTCTGGCCGGCGGGTCATTCATCATCGGTATCGCCTATGTATCGCGCTGGTTCGAAGCCGAACGTCAGGGCACAGCACTGGGCATTTTTGGCGCAGGTAACGTGGGCGCGGCTGTCACCAACTTTGCCGCTCCGTTTCTGGTGATCGCGCTGGGCTGGGAAGACACCGCGCGTGTCTATGCCGTGGTTCTGGTGGTCATGGCCGTCGTGTTCTACATCTTTGCCAAGGACGACCCGGTGCTGGTCGAACAGCGCAAAACCGGAGCCAAGCCGACCTCGGCCGCCAAGCAGCTTGAACCGCTCAAGGACATTCGGGTCTGGCGCTTTGCCACCTATTACTTCTTTGTCTTTGGTGCGTTTGTTGCCTTTGCCTCGTTCCTGCCGCGTTATTATGTGGGTGCATACGGTGTGGCGCTGACCTCTGCCGGTATCTTTGCTGGCATGTATTCGCTGCCCGGGTCGATTTTTCGTGCCCTTGGTGGCTGGATGTCGGACGTGTGGGGCGCGCGGTTTGTGATGTATCTGACCTTTATCGTCTCGCTGATCGTTCTGTTCGTCATGAGCTATCCCGAGACATCCTATGTGGTGCAGGGCATCCCTTATCCTGACGGCTCTGAACGGCTGATCAAATTCAGCTTTGGCATTCCGCTTTATGTGTTTGTGTTCCTGACCGTGATCCTTGGCTTTGTGATGAGCCTGGGCAAGGCCGCCGTGTACAAGCACATTCCGGTCTATTTCCCGCATAACGTCGGCGCCGTCGGTGGCCTTGTGGGTATGATCGGTGGGCTTGGCGGGTTTGTTCTGCCGATCAGCTTTGGCATCCTGCTGGATGTGTTTCAGGTCTGGTCGGTGGTGTTCATGCTGATGTTCGTGATCGTCGCGATCAGCACCATCTGGATGCATCTGGCGATCCGCAGGATGGACCGCGAACAGCACCCGGAACTGGCCAAGAACACACATCTTTCCGATGTGCCGATGCCATAACCCGAAATTACCTGAATTAATGGCGGGCCACACAAATGGCCCGCCCCAACCTCGCCCGAGGAGAAAAAAATGGGACAAGACATAAAAAACTGGAACATTGAGGACGAGAGTTACTGGTCCTCGACAGGCAAGGCGATTGCCACGCGCAACCTGTGGATTTCGATCCCCTCGTTGCTGGTGGGGTTCGCGGTCTGGCTTTACTGGGGGATCATCACCGTTCAGATGATCAACCTTGGTTTTGCCTTTGAGAAATCAGAACTGTTTACTCTTGCTGCCATCGCCGGCCTGACCGGTGCCACGCTGCGTATCCCTTCAACCTTCTTTATCCGCATTGCAGGTGGGCGAAATACCATCGTTTTCACCACCGCACTGCTGATCATTCCGGCGCTGGGCGCTGGGTTCGCCCTGTCCAACCCTGATACGCCACTGTGGCAGTTTCAGGTTCTGGCCTTCCTAAGCGGCATTGGTGGCGGTAACTTCTCGTCCTCGATGTCCAACATCAGCTTTTTCTATCCTAAAAAGGTGCAGGGTTATGCGCTGGGCATGAATGCGGGTCTGGGCAACTTTGGTGTGACCACCATGCAGATCGTCATTCCTCTGGTGATGACATTTGGTCTGTTTGGCGGCGTGTCACGCACATTGCAGCAGACTTCGGGCACCCTGATCGGCAAGATTCCGGCTGGCACCGAGACTTTCATCCAGAACGCTGGTTTCATCTGGGCGGCGATCCTGATCCCGCTGGTGATCATCGGCTGGTTTGCGATGAACAACATTCGCGACGAACACGTATCGCCCGACATTCCCGGCCCGATTGGCGCGTTTGGCACCATTTCCGGCATGTTACTGATTGGTTTCCTGACCGCAGCCTTCGGTCTGTGGCTGTTGCTGCCTGCCAAAGTTGGCGGGTCCGGCTTTATGGTGTCCAAGTGGATCGTTCTGCCAATCGTGATTGCGCTGACGGTGTTCCTGCTGAAAATGATCCCCGGAGCGGTCGGGCAAAACCTGACGCGTCAGTATAAGATTTTCGGCAACAAGCACACTTGGGCGATGACCGTGATCTACACCATGACCTTTGGATCATTCATCGGCTATGCGGCGACTTTCGCGCTGGCGATCAAGGTGGTGTTTGGGTTCCAGCACATCGAAGTCGACGGAGCCATGGTTCACAACATTGCCAACCCTGACGGGCCATCGGCCCTGATGTATGCATGGATGGGGCCATTTATCGGCGCGCTGATCCGGCCCGTTGGCGGCATGATCGCCGACAAGATGGGCGGTGCCAAGGTGACGCAGATCATTTCGATCGTCATGGTGGCCTCGGCGCTGGGCGTGGCTTACTTCCTTAAGCTGGCGTATGCCTCGGCGACACCGCAGGACTATTTCGTGCCGTTCATGGCGCTGTTCCTGATCCTGTTCGCTGCCACCGGTATTGGCAACGGATCGACCTTCCGCACAATCGCCGTGGTGTTCAACAAGGAACAGGCCGGGCCTGTGCTGGGCTGGACTGCTGCTGTGGCTGCTTACGGTGCCTTCATCATCCCCAAGGTGTTCGGCGAGCAGATCAAGGCAACCACACCCGAATACGCGCTGTATGGGTTCGCGATATTCTACGGCGTCTGCATCATCATCAACTGGTGGTTCTACCTGCGCCCTGGTGCCTACGTAAAGAACCCCTGATCTGACCTGACCTGACACAAAGACCCGCCCCGCGCATCCCTGCGGGGCGGTACAGCCTTATCAAGGAGAGAGACATGAGCCATCTGCTCGACCGACTGAATTTTCTTCAGTCCAAGGAACTGGACCGGTTTTCCAACGGACACGGCCAGACCACGCGCGAAGATCGAAGCTGGGAAGACACCTATCGCAACCGCTGGCGGCACGACAAGATCGTGCGCTCGACCCATGGGGTGAACTGCACCGGGTCGTGTAGCTGGAAGATCTACGTAAAATCGGGGATCGTCACCTGGGAAACCCAGCAGACCGATTACCCCCGCACCCGTAGCGATCTGCCCAACCACGAACCACGCGGTTGTGCGCGCGGCGCGAGTTACAGCTGGTACCTTTATTCTGCCAACCGGGTGAAAAACCCGCTGGTGCGCGGTCGCCTGATGAAAATCTGGCGTGACATGCGCAAGACCATGACGCCGATTCAAGCGTGGACCAAATTGCAAGGCGACCCGATCCTGCGCGCCTCTTACGTTGAAAACCGCGGCAAAGGCGGTTTCGTTCGCGCCACATGGGACGAGGCGACCGAAATCACCGCCGCTGCCAACGCTTATACCACCAAGACATACGGCCCCGACCGCGTGTTCGGCTTTTCGCCGATCCCGGCGATGTCGATGGTCAGCTACGCTGCCGGATCGCGCTACCTTAGCCTGATGGGCGGCACTGTGATGTCGTTCTATGACTGGTATTGCGACCTGCCACCGGCGTCGCCGATGACATGGGGCGAACAGACCGACGTGCCGGAATCGGCAGACTGGTACAACGCCGGTTACTTGCTGCTTTGGGGCAGCAACGTGCCGCAAACCCGGACCCCGGACGCGCACTTCTATACCGAAGCGCGCTATCGCGGCACCAAATCCGCCGTTGTGTCGCCGGATTACTCAGAAGCGGCCAAGTTCGGCGATGTCTGGCTGAACGTCAAACAGGGCACCGACGCCGCATTGGCGATGGCATTCGGCCATGTGATCCTGCGCGAATACCATCTGGACCATCAGGCCGAGTACTTTCAGGATTACACCCGCAAATACTCTGACTTTCCCATGCTGGTTAATCTGGAAGAAAGGGACGGCAAACTTGTGCCGGGCCGGTTTGTGCGCGCCGATGATCTGGACGGCAAGCTGGGTGAAAAGAACAATCCGGAATGGAAAACCGTGGCGTTGGACGACGTGTCCGGCAATCTGGTTTCACCAAACGGATCGGTTGGCTATCGCTGGGGCGAAGACGGCGAATGGAACCTTGAGGAACGCGCCGCCAAGACCGACATCAAGTTGAAGATGACGCTGGTGGACAAGGGCGATCACGACGATGTCGTTGCCGTGGATTTCCCCTATTTCGGCGGTGTCGCAACCGAGGCATTCGCCACGGACGCCAACCATCCCGACATTCTGACCCGCAACATTCCGGTCAAAAAGGTCAAGACCGCGAATGGCGAAATGCTGGTTGCGACCGTGTTCGACCTGTTCTGCGCCAACTACGGCCTTGATCGTGGTCTGGGCGGCGACTGGGTGGCTAAGGACTTTGACAGCGACGTGCCGGGCACGCCTGCATGGGCCGAGAAAATCACCGGTGTGTCGGCTGAAAAGATCATCCACGTGGCGCGCGAATTCGCCGACACGGCGGAAAAGACCAACGGCAAGTCGATGATCATCATCGGCGCGGCGATGAACCACTGGTATCACATGGACATGAACTATCGCGGTGTGATCAACATGCTGGTGATGTGTGGCTGTGTGGGTCAATCTGGTGGTGGCTGGGCGCACTATGTGGGTCAGGAAAAGTTGCGGCCACAGACCGGCTGGCAACCGCTGGCCTTTGCGCTGGACTGGAACCGCCCACCACGTCACATGAATTCGACCAGCGCGTGGTATGCGCACACCGATCAGTGGCGTTATGAAACCCTGAAGGCGGACGAGATCCTGTCGCCAACCGCGCCAGAGGGCGATTGGGACATATCGTTGATCGACTACAACATCCGCGCCGAACGTATGGGCTGGTTGCCATCGGCACCTCAGTTCAAGACCAACCCGCTTGAGGTGGCCAAGGCTGCCAAGGCGTCAGGCAAGGACATCCCTACCTATGTGGCCGAACAGCTGAAGTCGGGCGAATTGGAGATGTCGTGCGAAGATCCGGATGCCCCGGAAAACTGGCCGCGTAACCTGTTCATCTGGCGCTCGAACCTGTTGGGATCGTCGGGCAAGGGGCATGAATACTTCCTCAAGCACCTGCTGGGCGCCGACAACGGTGTGATGGGCGACAACGTCAAGGAAATGGGCGGCGATCTGCCCAAAGAGGCCAAGTGGCATGACGAGGACGCCAAGGGCAAACTTGACCTGCTGGTGACCATCGACTTCCGCATGAGCACCACGGCGGTTTATTCCGATATCGTGCTGCCAACGGCGTCATGGTATGAAAAGAACGACCTGAACACGTCCGACATGCACCCGTTCATCCACCCGCTTCAGGCGGCAGTTGATCCGGCGTATGAGTCAAAATCTGACTGGGAAATCTTCAAGGCCATCGCCAAGAAGTTCCAGGAGGTCGCGCCGGAAATTCTGGGTGTTGAAACCGATATTGTCGCGCTGCCGATCCTGCACGACACACCGGCAGAGATCGCCCAAGATCAGGTCAAGGACTGGAAAAAGGGCGAATGCGACCTTATTCCCGGCAAAACCGCGCCGAACTTTATCGCGGTAGAGCGGGATTTCACAGCCGTCTACGACCGGTTCGTGGCACTTGGTCCACTTCTTGACAAGCTGGGCAATGGCGGCAAAGGCATCAACTGGAACACCAAGCCGGAAGTGCAGCATTTGCGCGACCTGAACGGTGAATGGCTGGACGGCCCGGCCAAGGGTTGCCCCAAGATCGTCACGGATATCGACGCGACAGAGGTCATTTTGATGCTCGCGCCCGAGACCAACGGCGAAGTGGCGGTCAAGGCATGGGACGCGCTAAGCGTGGCCACGGGGCGTGAACACGCGCATCTGGCGAAACCCAAGGAAGACGAAAAGATCCGTTTCCGCGATATCGCCGCGCAGCCACGCAAGATCATTTCCAGCCCAACGTGGTCGGGCATTGAGAGCGAGGATGTCTGTTACAACGCCGGCTATACCAACGTTCACGAGTTGATCCCGTGGCGCACCCTGACCGGACGTCAGCAGCTTTATCAGGATCACCTGTGGATGCGGGCATTTGGCGAAGGGTTCATGTCGTATCGCCCACCGGTTGACCTCAAGACCATCACGGCCAAGGTCAACACGGATGCGCAGGAAGGTCTGCCGCATCTGGTGCTGAACTTTATCACGCCGCACCAGAAATGGGGTATCCATTCGACCTATTCCGACAACCTGTTGATGCTGACGCTGAACCGGGGTGGACCGGTGGTCTGGATTTCCGAGGTGGACGCCAAAAAGGCCGGCATGGTCGATAACGACTGGGTCGAGGCCTATAACGTCAACGGTGCCCTGACTGCCCGTGTGGTTGTGTCCCAGCGCATGAAGGAAGGTACGATCTATATGTACCACGCGCAGGAAAAGATCGTGAACACGCCGGGGTCGGAAAAGACTGGTCTGCGTGGGGGTATCCACAATTCGGTCACCCGCACGACGCTGAAACCAACCCATATGATCGGCGCTTATGCGCAGCAGTCATACGGCTTTAACTATTACGGAACCGTTGGGTCCAACCGCGACGAGTTCGTCATCCTGCGCAAGATGCGCAAGGTTGACTGGCTTGACGACGAAGTATCCGGCGATGCGACCAATAAGGAGGCTTTGAAATGAGAGTCCGCGCACAAATAGGCATGGTGCTGAACCTCGATAAATGCATCGGGTGCCACACCTGTTCCGTTACCTGCAAGAACGTCTGGACCAACCGTGAAGGGGTCGAATACGCGTGGTTCAACAACGTTGAAACCAAGCCCGGCACCGGTTACCCGCGCAACTGGGAAGACCAGAGCGAATGGAATGGCGGTTGGGAGCGGACCAAATCAGGTAAGCTTCAGCCAAAGCAGGGGGCCAAGTGGCGCATCCTGTCCAACATCTTTGGCAACCCGGACCTGCCCGAGATCGACGACTATTACGAACCGTTCGATTTCGACTATGACCACCTGAAATCCGCGCCCGAGATGAAGGCGTTCCCAACGGCACGGCCACGATCCAAGATCACCGGCCTGCGGATGGAAAAGATCGAGATGGGGCCGAACTGGGAGGAAATCCTGGGCGGCGAATTCTCCAAACGTGGTCAGGACTACAACTTTGAGGGCATCCAGAAAGAGATCTACGGAGAGTATGAAAATACCTTCATGATGTATCTGCCGCGCCTGTGCGAACATTGCCTTAACCCAACTTGCGTTGCGTCCTGCCCGTCAGGCGCGATCTACAAGCGCGAAGAGGACGGCATCGTTCTGATCGACCAGGAAAAGTGTCGCGGCTGGCGCATGTGCGTGTCTGGCTGTCCTTACAAGAAGGTCTATTACAACTGGGAATCCGGCAAATCGGAAAAATGCACCCTGTGTTATCCGCGCATTGAATCGGGCAACCCAACGGTGTGTTCGGAAACCTGCGTGGGCCGCATCCGCTATCTTGGTGTGATGCTGTATGACGCCGACAAGATCGAAGAAGCGGCCAACACGCCCGCCAAAACCGATCTCTACGAGGCGCAACTGGGTGTGTTCCTTGACCCCAACGACCCCGAGGTGATCGAGGCCGCCCGTCGTGACGGCGTACCCGAGGACTGGATCAAGGGCGCGCAAAACAGCCCGGTCTGGAAGATGGCGATGGAGTGGAAGGTGGCCTTCCCGCTGCACCCCGAATACCGGACCCTGCCGATGGTGTGGTACATCCCGCCGCTTTCGCCGATCCAGAACGCCGCAGAGGCAGGCCGGATCGACACCATTGGCGACATGCCGGACGTGAGCAAGCTGCGTATCCCGGTCAAGTATCTGGCCAACATGCTGACCGCTGGCGATGAAAAGCCGGTGACAGTCGCGCTGGAACGGATGCTGGCGATGCGATCCTACATGCGCTCCAAGACGGTCGAGGGCGTGATCAACGAGGGCATCGCGGAAAAGGTCGGCCTGACGGGTCGGATCATCGACGAGATGTACAAGATCATGGCGATTGCCAACTACGAAGATCGTTTCGTGATCCCGACCACCCACCGTGAAAAGGTCGAGGACGCCTATGACCTGCGGGGTGGGTGTGGCTTTACCGATACCAATGGTTGTTCCACCGGTATCAACAAAGGCACGCTGTTTGGTGGCAAGAAACGCGCCCTCAAAATGCCGGAGGCCCTGTGATGGAGAATGTGATGGAGACCCAAATGGACCGGACCTACAAGGCCATATCGCTGATCCTCAGCTATCCGACCGAGGAATTGCAGGCGGCCATGCCGGAAATTACGGCGGTGATCCTGTCGGATACCCGCCTGACGTCCTTGTGCCGGCGCGAGTTCGCCACACTGTTGGACCAACTGGCAGAGGAAGACATCTATGCGCTGCAAGAGGCTTACGTTGGCCTGTTCGATCGCTCGCGTACCTTGTCGCTGAACCTGTTCGAACACGTTCACGGCGAAAGCCGTGACCGGGGTGGGGCGATGGTGTCACTGGTGGAAACCTATCGGGATGGCGGATTTGATCCGGCCACCTCGGAACTGCCGGACCATTTGCCGGTGTTGTTGGAATTCCTGTCGATGCGTCCCTCGGCGGAATCGCAGGATACGCTGGCGGATGCGGCGCATATCTTTGCTGCTCTGATAGAACGGCTGGAACGGCGCGAAAGCGCTTATGCCGCCGTGTTCGCAGCACTTTTGCAGCTTTCGGGCGAACAGGCCGACACCGCAGCCGTGGCAGAACTGCTAGAGCAACCCGAGGACGATCCCGACGATCTCGAAGCGCTCGACAAGATCTGGGAGGAAACCGAAGTCACCTTTGGTCCCGACCCCAACGCAGGCTGCCCGCAGGTGCGCGATATGCTCGCCAATATGGACACGCCGGTTAACCCCGCACCTAATGCCGCACAAGCGGCAGAGTGATTGGAGGATCAGATATGAACACCTTTTTCTTTGGTATCTACCCGTATATCGCGCTTACCGTGCTGCTTGTCGGCTCGGTTGCGCGCTATGAAACCGTGCCTTTCACATGGAAATCCAGCTCTAGCCAGCTTTTGCGCCGCAAACAGCTGATCATGGGGTCGGTTCTGTTCCATGTGGGCGTTCTGGTGATTTTTGCCGGCCATGTGATCGGTCTGCTCACGCCGCTTAGCCTGTTTCACGCGCTGGGCGTCAGCAACGAGTTCAAACAGACGCTGGCGGTTGCTGCCGGTGGTATCGCCGGGGTTATGGCGCTGGTCGGCGGGGGCATGTTGTTTCATCGCCGCTGGAGCGACCCACGCATTCGCGCCACATCCAGCTTTGCCGACATCGCCATATTGGCGCTGTTGCTGATGCAACTGGTGCTGGGTGTGGGCACGATCGTCATTTCAATACGCCATCTGGACGGCGGCGAAATGGTCAAGTTCATGGCTTGGGCACAGGGGATATTCACCTTTCAGGCCGGGGCTGCCGATAACATCGCCGATGTGGCATTTATCTTTAAACTGCACCTGGTTCTGGGGCTGACCATCTTTATCCTGTTCCCGTTCACCCGGTTGGTACACATGTTGTCGGTGCCGGTGCGCTATCTCTGGCGGCCCGGGTATCAGGTGGTGCGCTCGCGCCGCAAACCACAGAACCCGGCGGAGTAAGGTGACATGAGCAAATCCCTTTTCCCCGATATTGTGATCAA
>NVQY01000154.1 GCA_002400675.1 Paracoccaceae bacterium
TCCGGCGGGCTTTTTTGTGGCCTGCGAGGAACGCCGGCATAGGCTTTAAAAACCCGCACGGCTAGCGGTTTTTGCAGCTTGCCACAAAACTCAGAAACCGCGCCACCCAAGGGTTCTGATCACTGTTGCGCAGATGGCAAAACCCGGCCAGCGTGTTGGCGACAATCACCCCGTCATGGTGCCCATCCACCCCGACTCCACGCTGAATATCGCGGGCAAACGCCACCTCTGGCGTCAGGTTTTCGATGCTGGCATAGTGGAATTCATGCGCCTTTACCGGTGCCCCGGACGGCCCCCACGGGTGGGCTTCGCGGGTGGTATACCGCGCATATCCACGCCCCTGCGGCCGCGCATGCATCACCGCACGCCCGCGAATCAGTCCGACCATCGGCGCGGTCTGCCCCTGCCAGCTAAGGTCTTCGCACAGATACATCAGCCCGCCGCATTCGGCGTAGCAGGGCAGGCCAACCTCTAAACTTGTACGTATATTCTCGCGCAGCGCCGAATTTGCCGCCAGTTCCGCCATTCGAACCTCGGGAAAGCCACCGCCAATGAACAACCCGTCAATCGCTGGCAACTGCGCATCCTTCAGCGCATCAATGAACACCAGCGTTGCACCGGCGGCTTCGAACGCCTCCAGATCGTCAGGATAATAGAACCCAAAAGCCGCGTCACGGACCACCCCGATGCGCAGCCCCCGCCCGGTCCGGGCCGGCCTTACAACTTGCGCCACCTGCATATCCGGGGCCGTGCGGGCAATGGCGCGCACCGCGTCCAGATCAACCGATTCACCGACAATCTCGGCAAATGCGTCAATCATTTCGTCCCGTTCGCTCAGCTCTGACGGGGTGGTCAGACCCAGATGTCGCTCGCCGATCCCCAACCTATCGTTGCGCCACACCGACCCAACCACCGACAGGTCCGTATAAGTCTCGACCGCTTGGCGCAGCTTGCCTTCGTGACGCGCGCCGCCAACCTTGTTCAGGATCACTCCGGCGATGTTCACATCCGCGTCAAAGCCCTGATACCCCTGCAACAACGGCGCAATCCCGCGCGTCATGCCAGTGGTATCGATCACCAGAATGACCGGCAGCCCCAGCAGCTTTGCCACGGCGGCATTGCTGTCGCGGCCATCGGTCTGAACCCCGTCAAACAGCCCCTTGTTGGCTTCGACCAACGACAGATCGCGGGCGCGAGAGGTAAACAACCGGGTAATATCATCGCCGTCGGCGGTATTGAAATCAAGGTTGTAACAGGGCGCATCGGACGCCGCCCCCAACCACATGGGGTCGATGTAATCCGGGCCTTTCTTAAAGGTAGACACCTTGTCGCCGGCCCGGCGCAAGGCGGCGGTCAGGCCGGTTGAAATGACCGTCTTGCCCGAGGATTTGTGCGCCGCCGCGATCATAAAGCGCGCAAACGACCTCATCCCGTCACAAAATCCCTGTCACGCGCCGCCCACAACTCTCCTGCCATCGCCTCGGCCTGCTCGATCGACGTGGCCTTGCCCATGGTGCGCAGGGTCACGGCGATGGTGCCAACCACAGAGGCGGTCGCATATGCATCGTCAATCTCGCCGCGCCAGACCTGCGCCAGATCGGCAATGTTCATCTCGGTATTGGGCGGCTGATGCGGTTTTTCCGTCAGCGCTGGCCAGTTTTCCACAACCGGTTCATCGCGCCCATTGGTCATCCACACCTGCGTCGGCTTGTTTGGCCGCCGTTCTATCTCGCCGCCTTCGCCACGGAAAACGCCCATGTGCGGTTGATCCAGCAGTTGCGCCGCCCCGGCGTGAATATCCATGAACCCACGGTGGAAAATCCCCTGCATCATGGTCGGTGCATCAAACGGGTTCAACATGCGTGAAAACGAATGCACCGGTGAACGCAGGCCAAAGATCGGTCGCAGGTCAATCAGATGACGCAACATCGGGCTAAGCACCTCTAGCGGCACATAGGCAAACCGCCGGTCGCGGATTTGCTGCGCGGCCTCGTCCAGACTGCGCGCGGCAGGAAACCCCAGCGCCTCAAGCACTTCGCGGGTGTAAACCCGCCCCGGCGTGTGGCCCTCGGTGCCATGCATCAGCACCGAATAGCCCGCATTGACCAGCGCCAGAACGCTCAGTGTGTACCACGGCAGTTGGATGCGTTTGCCCGCGTAGGTGGACCAGTCGATATCCACCTGTGGCAAGTCTGCGGGTATCTGCATCGTGTCGCGCGCGCCAAGGGCAAAACCGGCGATTTCTTCGGGCGCTTCTTCCTTGAGACGCAACAGCATCAGGAACGCGCCGATCTGTTCGGGCCGTGCCTCGTCGCGCAGGATCATGCCCATCGCTTCGCGCGATTCCTCCAGCGTCAGATGGCGTTGCTTGGTCTTTCCGCGGCCCAGAATGGCGACGAACTTGGCAAAAGGATGTGCTTCATCGCTCATATCAGAATATCCGTTGTTACGTCAGTCTTGGCCTACATTGGCATCAGACAGACTGGTTGGCAAAATTCGCAGAATTTTGGTGCCAAAGCCAGCGGCAAAAAGGGCGATGGCCACGCCGCCCAGCCCCAGCGCCAGTTCCGGCAGGCTGGGGCTATAGGTGGCCACGGCCCCGTCGCCAAAGCTGCTTGAGAACTCATAGCCGGGGAAAAGCTCCATCGGATAGGCCTGACCGCCCACGACGATCACATAGACCTGCGCAAACCCGCCAATGACCACCAGAACCGAGGCCACAAGCGGGGCCTTAAAGGTCTTGCCAAAACTCGGGTGGAAAATCACCATCAGCGGGATCAGCCCACCGATCAGAACCTGCCCGACCCAGAACAACGTTGTGTAAATCCCGCCATCCAGCAGGGCAAAGCGCTCAAACCCCGCGTGTTCTGCGGTATAAAGGTTGGTCAGATGCCGCACGGCGGTAAAATATAGCACCGCCGCCACAAACACCGCCAGCAACCGCCCCATCCGATGGATCAGCTTTTCACCAAACACCCGGCCCGACAGGCGGCACAGGGTGACGGTCACCAGAATAAAGATCGCCAGCCCAAAGGCAAAGGACATGGCGATGAACAACGGGGCCATAATGGCGGCGTCATAGCCCGGACGCGCCACCAGCCAGCCAAAGATCGACCCGGTACCAGTGGTCAGCGCCAGCCGCCAGACAAACGCCAGCAACCCAACCTTGCGCACCACCGCATAGGGGATGCCATTGGACATCTGCACAAAAAGATACGCCCCGGCAATGCCCAGAAATCCGGTGTAAAGGATCAGGTTCCAGGCAAAAATTGAGCTAAAGTTATAGGTTGTCGCCGCGATCAGAATGCGATCAGCCCGCCCCAGATCAAGCACCAGAATCGCCAACCCGCCAATCAACAGCGACATGGCCAACAGCGCCGACATGCGCGCCATCGGCTTATACACCTTCTGGTCGAAAACGGAGGCAATCGACGCCACATTCAGCGCACCAGACGCCGCGACGATCAGAAAGATCGCGAACACATGCGGCAGGCCCCAGACGATCTGGTTGGTCATCCCGGTGACGATATGGCCGTAATGTTCAACATA
Organism: Paracoccaceae bacterium; assembly: GCA_002400675.1. Taxonomy (GTDB): domain Bacteria; phylum Pseudomonadota; class Alphaproteobacteria; order Rhodobacterales; family Rhodobacteraceae; genus NVQY01. The sequence goes on from NVQY01000154.1 coordinate 3,550, forward strand.
AAAGAACGAGGCCAACATACCGCCGATAAACGCCAGCAGCACAACTGCCAGTTCCCAGACGCGGCGTGTTGCCTTGATTTCCCTGTAGATTGTCCGTTCCATGTGGCGGATCGCCCTTTTCAGAGGTTGGTGTACCGGACGCCCGGATTAAGATCGAGATCGGGGCGCAGCGCGGCAGAGGAATAGGTTGCCAGACGCTTGGAAATTTCGCTTTCGGGGTCTTTGAGATCGCCAAAGATGATCGCCTCAAACCCCGCATCGGCGCAGGCCTCGACACAGGCGGGGGTGCCGCCTTTGTCAACGCGGTGCACGCATAAGGTGCAGCTTTCAACCGTGCCTTGACCGCGCGGCGCGTCGCTTTTCTGGTTAATGACCGGTTCGTGCACGAAAGACCGCGCCTTGAACGGGCAGGCCATCATGCAATAGCGGCAACCGATGCAGGTGTGCTTGTCCACCAGAACGATGCCATCCACCCGTTTGAACGAGGCCCCCGTGGGGCAGACATCGACGCAGGGCGGTTCTTCGCAATGCTGGCACATCATCGGCATGGTGGTTTCGCGGCCGGTTTCGGTGTTTTTCAGGGTGATCTTGCGAATCCACTGGGCATCGGTTTCGGGGCGGCCATTGTCTTTCCAGCCGTTCTCGGTGGAACAGGCGGTCACGCAGGCCGAACAATCCTTGTCGCATTTGTTGGCATCAATCAGCAGACCCCAGCGTTTGCCGGCGTCCGCCGTCCCTGCTGCCGCGTCCGAGCCACCAAATGCCATCAGCGTCACACCGGGGGCAAGGGTCAGGGTGGCCACGGCAGAGCCGCTGCGCAGGAAATCACGACGGCTGATTTCAGCCCCGTTCAGCTTTGGCATCTTCATTGCCCGACCTCCGCAGGTTTGGATATGGCAGGTGGGTCCGCCACCGGGTCACCCTGTTTCAGATAGGCGACTATACCCTCAACGTCCGCATCATTCAAAGATGTCGGCGGCAGCAACGCCGCCTGCGCCTCGTATTCGTCAACCCCATCCGGGGTCGAGCGGTGGCAGACGAAACAGTCGATCTTGACCGCGACATACTGGTGACAGGCGCTGCAAAAATGATCCGGGCTGGCGGATGTAAGAACCGTGCCCTGATCATCGGTCGTGGTGTGGCATTCGAAACAGCTTTTCAGGCTGGCCCCGATTTCCCGGTTGCCATCGCGCACCGTCAGATTACGGTCATGACGCAGCAGATCGGGATGGTTCTTGCGCCAGTATTCGTTGCCTTCTGGGTGCGGCTCGCCGGTCGCCTTGGGCACGTTGGGCAACAGCGAAGACCTCTCTTGCGCCTGCGCAAGAGTGGCCCCGCCGATCAACAGCGCCCAAAGCAGAACAAAACGAACTATCAGTGTCACTCGCCCAATCCCATCTTGATGTAACCGCTGGGGCAAACGTCGGCGCAAATGTGGCAGCCGATGCACGCGCTATAGTCAGTATAGACGTAACGGCCCACGGTGCGATCCGATTTCTTGACCCGGTGCACGGCGTCCTGCGGGCAGAAGATCACGCAGTTGTCGCATTCCAGGCACATGCCGCACGACATACAACGTTCGCCCTCTTTTTGCGCCTGTTCTTCGGCCAGACCGATGATGCGTTCCTCGAAGTTGCCGAGAACCTCGTCGCGCTCAATATGCACTTCGTCGCGCACTTCGCGTTTGACGAAATCGAAATGCCCCAGGAACAATTCTTCATTCGGAATGATCTGCTTGTCCGAGCGGTCTTCGTAATTGTGCACCGCATAGCTGGCATCATCGGTTCCGCGTGCCTGCATGTGATCATAGGCATCGGGCATATGTTCGCGCTGCTGCAATTCCGCCATCAGATTGAAATGATGCACGTCGACCTTGGGACGCTTGGCAACGTTGCCATCGTCAAGGAAATCGGTGATCACTTCGGCGCCGATGCGGCCATGACCGATCGCGGTGGTCAGCAGATGCGGTTTCAGAATGTCACCACCGGCAAAATGTTTTTCCCGACCCTTGACCTGATAGGTCGGGGTGGCGTCGATAAAGCCGCGCCCGCCGTCAAGATCCTCAAGCCCGTCGAAATTGCCCATCTGGCCAATCGCCGAGATGATGATGTCGCATTCGATCTCAAATTCTGTGCCTTCACGCGGCACGGGTTTGTTGCCCTGCATGTCGCATTCGCACATCTTAAGAGCAATCGCCCGGCCCTTGTCGTCCTTGATCACCTCAAGCGGCATGACATTGCCGCGAATGTCCACGCCTTCGCGCTTGGCGTCTTCGCGTTCGTGTTCGGCGGCGGTCATTTCCTCGACCGGGAACAGCGAGGTCAGCGTGGCCTTCATGCCTTCGCGGGTCAGGGACGATGTGACGTCCTGACTGGTGAAATCAATCACCGTGCCGTCGTTACGCTCTGCCGGGTTGGCGGTGGTGATATGGCCCAAACGCCGCGCCACAGACGCCACGTCCACGGAGGTATCGCCGCCCCCAACAACCACAACTTTCTCAGCGGTGCCAAGAACATAGCCCTGGTTGAACGCGTCGAGAAATTCGATGCCGTTGATGCAGTTTTCGGTGCCTTCCCAACCGGGGATCGGCAATGCGCGGCCATTCTGCGCGCCCAGCGCCCAGTAGATCGCGTCGTAATTGGCTTCGAGTTCGTCCACGCTGACATCGACGCCGACACGGGTGCCAGTGCGCACGTCGACCCCAAGGTCGATGATGCGGCCAATCTCGGAATCAAGCATCTCACGCGGAGTCCGGTACCCGGGGATGCCATAACGCATCATGCCGCCAAGTTCGTCGTGGGATTCAAACAGCGTCACAGCGTGGCCGTCAAGACGCAGGAAATACGCCGCCGACAGGCCCGCAGGACCGCCACCGATCACAGCGATCTTTTTGCCGGTATCTGCACCCGCCGCGCCCATCTTGACGTTGTTTTCGTTGGCCCAGTCGCCCACGTACTGTTCCACCGCGTTGATGCCGACGTAATCGTCAACCTCATTGCGGTTACAACCGGCCTCGCACGGCGCGGGGCAAACCCGGCCCATGGTGGCGGGAAACGGGTTGGCTGTGGCCATGCGTTGAAACGCGTATTCCTGCCAGGCCATGCCCTCGACCGGGGATTTGTCCATGCCGCGGGCAATCGCCAACCAGCCGCGAATCTCGTGACCCGAGGGGCAGGAACCCTGACAAGGCGGGGTTTTATGCACATATGTCGGGCACTTATAGGACGTGTCGCCCTGAAAGATTTTCTCTTCCAGATCCCAATCGTCCGGCGTTTCGCCTTCTTCAAACCGACGATAGTTGTTTTCACTTTGCGTGGTCATCTTGTTCATAGCTGTCTCCACTGGCTGGCCGGTTTGGCTGGCTTATTCATCTGACTTGTCCTCGTCGTCATCAATTACCTGACCGGTGAGGATGATTGCATTTGACACCAGTTGGTGCACTGAAACGATTGAATCCATCTCGTACCCAAAGGCGGGCATGATCTTGGAAAACTGGGTTTTGCAGATGGCGCAGATGGCGGCCATATGCGTCACCCCGTGGTCTTCGGTGACCTGCTGCACCGCCGTCATGCGCGGGCTGGCACCCTTTTTGCGCAGGTCCATCAGGTCGTCGGTCAACAAGCCGCCCCCGCCACCACAGCACAGGGTGCTTTCTTTGGTGGTTTCGCGATCCATCTCGAAATAATGGTTGCACACGGCCTTGATGACATTGCGCGGAATTTCGAACTGCCCGCCGGGTTCGTCGCCCATGCGTGACGCGCGCGCCACGTTGCAACTGTCGTGATAGGTCAGGCGGATGTGGTCATTGCGCGATTTGTCGATGTTCAGCGTGCCTTTTTGGATTTCATCCCAGGTGAATTCCATAATGTGCTGCGGGATCGGATAGTTCTGATCCAGGAAATCGAACGGCCCGGCCAGCGTGTTAAGGAACGAATACCCCACCCGCCACGCGTGGCCACACTCGCCAAATACAATGCGTTTGACGCCCAGATCCTGCGCCGCCTTACGAATGCGCAGAGAAATCTCGCGCATTTGTTCGTAAGAGCCGATGAACAGGCCAAAGTTGGCCGCCTCGGATGCGTAGGAACTGACCGTCCAGCTGACCCCGGCCTCGTGGAACACCTTGGCATAACCCAGCAATCCGTCGATATGCGGTTCGGCAAAGAAATCGGCGCTTGGCGTGATCAACAGGATGTCCGCGCCCTTTTCGTCCACCGGGATACGCACCGAAATGCCGGTTTCGTCCTCAAGATCCTCTTCCAGATCTTCCAGCGTGGCGCGCAGGGCCTTGGCGTTCAGGCCAAGGTTGTTGCCGATGTCATGCACCTTGCCGATGATCTCGTTGCTGTATTTCATGCCGATGCCAATGTGATCCATGATATCACGTGCGGCCATGGTTATTTCAGCAGTATCAATACCATACGGGCAGAACACCGAACAGCGGCGGCATTCGGAACACTGGTGATAATACGAATACCACTCGTTCAGAACGTCCTCGGTCAGGTCACGCGCGCCGACCAGCTTGGGAAAGTATTTGCCCGCAAAGGTGAAATACCGCCGATAGACCGAGCGCAGCAAATCCTGACGCGCCACAGGCATGTTCTTGGGGTCACCCGTGCCAAGGAAATAGTGGCATTTATCGGTGCAGGCCCCGCATTTGACACAGGTGTCCAGATAGACCTGAAAGGCACGGTTTTTCTCGCCCAGCTCTTTCATCTTGGCCAGGGCTTTTTCTTTCCAGTCCGGCACCAACTCGCCGGGAAAGCCCAGCTTTTCCTGATGTTCAGGCGAGGCCTTGAAGGGGGCCAGCCCCTCCATCGCGCCACATTTCAGCCGCGGGATTTCCAGCGGGTGGGCCATTTTTCTGATGTCGTCACTCTCACTAGTACTGGCAGCCATGCCTATTTCTCCAGCTTGGCGGCCCAAGGCGCCAGATGACGCTTTTCGCGCGGGTTATCGACCTGATTACGGGTCGGGCTAAAGAAAACACCCGGCGCGTGCAGCAGTTTCGAGATCGGAAAGATGATCATCAACGTGGCCACCAGGCCAAGATGCACCAACAGGATCGGATCAGAAGGCAGCTGTTCTATCCGCAGGCGCATCAGCCCCAGCATATAGTTTTTCACCATCAGGATATCGGGGCGCGCGACGAACCGCATCAACAACCCACTGCCGCCGATTGCCACCATCAGGGCCAGCATCAGATGATCCGACGGGGCCGAGATATAGCGGATGCGTTCCACCAGAAACCGCCGCGCCCACAGGCCCAGCAGGCCCGCCACCATGGCGAATCCGGCATAGGTTCCATAGGGTTGGATGAACACCACCCAGTCCCAGACCGGTTGGGTGAAATACCGCAGATGGCGGGCGAGAACCAGCCACATGCTCATGTGGAACGTCCAGCCGAACAGCCAGATCCACTTGTTCGCCTTGAACAGGCTTTCAAAGAATACGATTTCACGAAACATCCGCAGATACACGCCCGACACGGTTGTCGGCGCGGGCGTGGTGGGGATCTTCAGGGGCGCGGGGCTGCGGGCATAACTGCGAATCTTCATGCCAACGCCGACGACCAGAATTGCGGTCGCGACATAAAACAATATCGCATAAATAACAGACAGCACGCGCACCCCTCCCGTGGGTTTTGTGATAGTTATTTGAAATCAGTTAGTTACGTGGGTTACACGCAGCCAGTAGGCTTGGGCAGGCCGGCAATCTTACAGGCTTGCTTGGCTGGGCCGTAGGGGAACAATTCGTACATGTACTTGTTGTTGCCTTTTTCCGGGCCCATGGATTTCTTGACCGACTTGATCAGAACGCGAACCGCCGGGGCGATCTGGTATTCGTCGTAATAGTCGCGCAGAAAGTTCACGACTTCCCAACGTTCATCGTCCATTTCGATGTTTTCGGCCTTGGCGATGACGCCCGCCAGATCCGGTGTCCAGTCGGCAAGATTGGTGATATAGCCTTCTTCGTCGGCCGCGATCGTGGTTCCGTTTACATCATAGTCCATATTTTCGTCCTTTTCTGCGCCCCAGTTCGGGGCATATCAATTCAAAGCCAGGCTTGGGTGCGGTCGTGATCTGCCACCAGATCGACAAAGCCGTCGTAGTCCACGCCGTTCACGCCCGCCAGCAACCGATCGGTCGCCAACCCACGCGCGTCTGCATCCGGGCTGAGGACAAAAATTGCCACCGATCCCGCCTTTTGCTGAACCCGGTCGGCGACGGTTGTGCCCGTCAATCCGCCATAAACGCCGTCTTCGATCATCAGGATGGCATCGCCGTCCTTGCAGTGATCCAGACAACTGACCAGCGCCCCTGTTGCAAAGGGAGACTTATTTACTGTGTGTAGTGTCGACATGATTTCCCCCTGTTAAAAGCTAAGTACCACGTCCTGATTGGCCATGATATCGGCCATCTCAGCGCGGCTAACGACGCGGATCGACGGCTTTTCCGCCCAATCATCGTCTTCGTCCTCGTATGTGACCTCTTGCAGGTCGTCGGTGGTCAGGCCCCGTTCATCAAGGGATTCTTGTTCGACAAACAGCTTGGTCACCTCATAATCACCCAGCGCCCGGAACGTGGGCGAAAAGTTCTTGACGCCGATGCCGTCGGTATTCTGACCCTTGGTCAGCTGAAACACACCGTCATCCAGAAACGCCAGGCTGACGTCCTGATCGAACGCGGCCCCGATCAACACAACCTCAAGCGCTTCAAGCGCATAGATCGTGCCATACGGTGCCTTGCGGTTCACATAGAGGAATTTTTTGACTTCTGACATGATCCGCCCCTAATCGCCAAAAGTAACCAGACGGTCGGTCTGGATACCCATTTCAATCAACTGACCAAGGCCGGAAATCCGAAAGCCCTCGGCGATGTTGCTGGCATCTTTGCCCTGCCGTTTGGCTTCGTTATCGTCCAGTATGCCACGGCGCTGCGCGGCGGCGATGCACACCACCAGATCAACACCGTGTTCCTTGGCCAAAGCTGACCAGTTTTCCTGAATGTTGCGTTCGTCCTGCGGCGGCACGCTAAGGCGCGTCGCGACATTGACGCCGTCGTGGTAAAAGAACACGCGCGGTACTTCATGCCCCTTGGCGATCGCCGATTTGACGAAATGAAAGGCCGAATCCGCCGCCTGATGCGTATACGGCCCTTCGCTTATGACTACTCCGAATTTCACGTCTATTCCTCGTTCTTAGAAATGCACATGTGCGGACATGTTCATCGACTTGCGTGCGCCGGTCCAGGTATCAAGATGATGCTTGGTGAACGCGAGTTCAGTCATCTCAAAGAACCGGTTCCAGCCGATGCGTTCGATCCATTCGCCCATGCGCTCCCAATGTTTTGCGTCCGCCTTATAGGCTGCCACAATACGTCCTACGACTTCCTTAACTTCGGGCCAGTGCGGTGCGTTGTTGGGAAGGTTGGCCACGGCCAGCTTGTGGAACGTCGGCTTGGAACGCGCGTTAGAGTGTTTGCCACCGACCCAGATCGCGATCTTGGTGCTGTCTTCGCCGTTGATCTGCATCGGCGGGCAGGGCGGATAGCAGGCCCCGCAGCAAACGCATTTCTTTTCGTCAACTTCCAACGAAGGCTTGCCGTTGACCATGGCCGGACGGATCGCCGCCACCGGGCAACGGGCCACAACGGCGGGGCGTTCGCAGACGTTGGCCACCAGATCGTGGTTGATCTTGGGCGGCTTGGTGTACTGCACGTTGATGGCGATATCACCCTGACCGCCACAGTTGATCTGACAGCACGACGTGGTGATGCGCAGACGGTTGGGCATATGTTCGCGCACAAATTCCTTGTGCAGCATGTCCATCATGCCCTTGACTACGCCCGACGCATCGGTGCCCGGAATGTCGCAATGCAGCCAGCCCTGCGTGTGGCTGATCATCGAAATCGACGCGCCGGTGCCGCCAACGGGGAACCCTTCGGCCTCCAGCTTTTCGATCAGCGGCGCAACCTTGGCCTCGTCCGTCACCATGTATTCGATGTTGGAACGGGTGGTGAACCGGATGTGGCCGTCGGCACATTCGTCACCGATATCGGCCAGCTTGCGGATGGTGAACACGTCCATCTGACGTTGCGTGCCGGCGCGAACCGTGAACAGCACCTGACCGGATTTCGACACATGGCGCAGAACGCCGACGCGGGGACGGTCGTGATAGTCCCAGTTGCCGTAGTTCTCCAGCATGGCCGGGTGCATGTACTGCTTGGCGTCGGGAACCCCGACCTCGTCCGGCGTGCGTGGTTTGACTGCTGCTTCGCTCATCTTGCAATTCTCCCTCGGGGCCGGGCGCAATGCCCGGCGTCGTCATCTAAGTAGTTGAAACCGCTTACTCTGCGCTGATTTGCAGACCTGCTTCGCGCGCTTTACGCTCGAACCACTTTTCGGCTTCTTCATCAAAATCATCCGTGCGCACATAGCTGGATGTCCGCGGGTGGTTGACCATGTTCGGGTCCGCGTCGATGCCCATTGCGTCAAGGAAGGCCGGCAGGCCGATCCGGTCGATGGTTTCGCCAACGCGTTCATGCTCAAGCGCGTTATCGGCAAAGAATTCCACCATTTCCTCGGCGAACTCTTCCAACGCTTCAAAGTCTTCGTCGGTTTCCAGCTTCATGAACGGTTTGACCATGATGCCCATCAGGTCGCCCACTTTCAGCGACCGTTTGCCGCCGATCATGATCGAAACACCCTTGTCATCACCGGGGCTAAGCGCCTTGGTCATAACGTTGATGCAGTGCATGCAGCGCACGCAGGACTTGTTGTCGATGTCCATGGTGTCATCGTCGTTCAGCGAGATCGCCCGCGTCGGACACATGGAAACAACCGTGTCGATGGTGTACTTGCGGCCCTTCTCGGCCACGTGTTCCTTGACCTTCTCCTGGTTGATCTTGATGTCATCGCGCCATGTGCCGATCACCGCAAAGTCGGCGCGGTGGATCGCGTTCACACAGTCGTTGGCACACCCCGAGAACTTGAACTTGAACTTATAAGGCAGCGACGGACGGTGCATTTCGTCCAGCAACTTGTTGATGATGCCACGATGCGCGCGCTGCTCGTCAAAGCAGGACTGTTCACAGCGGGCTTGCCCCACACAGCTCATCGCCGTGCGCAGGGCAGGGCCGGCACCGCCAAGGTCGAAACCGATCTTGTTCAGCGCGTCGAACGCCACTTGGGTCTTTTCGGTGGTACACCCCTGGAACATGATGTCCCCGGACTGGCCGTGAAAGGCGATCAGGCCGGACCCATGCTCTTCCCAGATGTCGGCCATGTCGCGCAACAGGTCCGTGGTGTAATGGAACCCCGGAGGCGGCATGATGCGCAGCGTGTGGAATTCTTTGGACTCGGGGAACTTGTCGGCCACTTCGGAAAAGCGCGGGATGATACCGCCGCCATACCCGAACACCGAAACAGTGCCACCTTTCCAGTAGCCCATCTTATTCTCGTAAGAATGGTCAAGCTGGCCCAGAAGGTCGTTCATGATCTTCTGGTTGCTCGGCGTCCCTTCGTCACGCAGGCGCTTGATGCCGGTGACAAAGCTTGGCCATGGGCCATCTTCTAGCTGGTCCAGATGTGGGGTCGGATGTGTCTCGCCCTTGCCGGTCTCCGGCTGGTCGTCCTTGTGATCACCGTCTTTCATCGTTTCCTCCCGATCTGATCTACTGTTCCGGCCCTTCGCGCGGCCCGGTCATTCTGGTGACAGGAGGTTTAACCACCTGTGGCACCCATATTCAGGATACCACAAACGGGCCGATGTGGCCCGCAGATTGGTCAGCAGCCTCCCTGCTTCGCTGCTATACATTTAAATAATCGAATGTAATAATCAATGAACAATTGCGACCAATGGGCTTACAAACCCCGGATTATCCCCATTGAACGCCCTGAATCACAGCCGGATGGTGCCAGAAATGCCGACTAAAACCAATAAATTACAACACTTTAACTGGCAAACGCTGGGCGATGAAAAATTTTATCATATCTGGCGCACAGCGCGGCTGAACGTCGCGAAAAACAGCCGAAATCGGGTCCCGGTGAAGGTTGTGAACCTGTTAAATCCTTCCGAATCCGAGATTTCAGAGCTTTTCAACCGCTGTGAATCGGAAAATTTCGCGTTCTACGAAAGCCCCGAATCTGACGCGATCCCGCCGCTTGGCCAATTTGCGGCAGCCTTTGGGTTGCGCGTCGCCGAGACCCACAGATCAGCCGATGGCACCGGCATCGTTTCCCTGAAAGTGACCGACAAGGCGAAACAGCGCGGCTATATCCCCTATTCTCCACGCGGCATGAACTGGCACACCGATGGCTATTACAACGCCCCGGACGAGCGTATTTCCGCCTTCGTCCTGCATTGCGTGCGCCCCGCGGCCGAGGGCGGCGTCAACCAGCTGTTCGACCCGGAAATCCTGTATATCCGCCTGCGCGACCAGTCCCCCGACCATATCCGCGCGCTGATGCACCCCGAGGCCATGACCATCCCGGAAAACCGCGAATCGGACGGCTCCTTGCGCCCCGCCTCGGTCGGGCCGGTGTTCTTTGCCGATCCGGACACCGGGCGGCTGCAAATGCGCTATACCGCGCGCACCCGGTCGATTTCGTGGCGCGACGACCCTGCCACCACCGCCGCCAACGCCTGTTTACGCGATTGTCTGGCGGCGGATGATCCGCTGATGCTGCGGGTGGCGCTGAAGGCGGGACAAGGCATACTGAACAATAATATCCTGCATGACAGGACTTCGTTTACCGACAAACCGGACACCGCCGGAAGGCTTATTCTACGTGTCCGTTTCCATAACCGCGTGAAAAGGAATGCATAATGGCCAGACTAAGTGACGTGATCATCTCGAACCCGGACGTGAAAACCTTTCCCCAACTGGAACTTTTGATCCGCCACCTGGGCGAATCAGGGGAAATGTTCGTCGAAATGGACATCAAACCGGATTTCCGCGACACCCCGCGCAAATGGGAATGGATATTGGAATCCGCATTCACCAGAGGCACCAGCTATGACTGACGAGATCCTGACCGACTTGCAGGAAATCGCCCTGCCCTATTCCAAGCGGGTGATCCTGCGCGAGGTCAAATTCCCCAGCGGCATGAAAATGACGCGGCTGGTGTTCTTTGAAGGCAAACGCGTCACGCAGGTCGATCTGGACGCGGAAACGGCGGAACAACTGGCGGGCGCTTTGATGTCTGCCGCACAAACGTAAAGGATCGCTCGCATGGATTATCTGCCGGTATTTCTTGATATCCGGGGCCGCAGGGTTCTGGTTGACGGCGGCGACACCATCGCCGCGCGCCGGGTTGAACGGGCGCTGGCCGCCGGGGCCAGGGTTGTGGCCTTCGACCCCGCACCCGGTCAGGAACTGCTGGGTCTCCGAGGGCAGGCGGGCCTTGTGATACACGAACGCCTGCCCGAACCGGCGGACGTGCGGGGCTGCGCGATCATCTATGGCGCGTCCGAGGACCGGGTGCGTGATGGACGCCTGTATGACTGGTCGCGCGCCGCCAACGTCCTGTGCAATATCGCCGACTGGACGGAAAAATGCGACTTTATCACGCCCTCGATCGTTGACCGCTCGCCGATCGTCATCGCCATCTCTACCGGCGGCGCCGCGCCGGTAATCGCCCGTATCCTGCGCGCCCGAATCGAAAG
>NVQY01000155.1 GCA_002400675.1 Paracoccaceae bacterium
TGGCGTTCCCCGTGCGCCAGATGCCCCAGATCGGCGCGCGCGATTGGCGAAAGGGCAAGCCTTTCAATCACTTCGTCGGTTTTTCGGTTGGCCTCGGTTGGTACATGAAACCGCCGCGCGGCCAGCCAGATGTTTTCGAACACGCTTAACCCGTCCATCACATTGGGGGTCTGGGTCTTGATCCCGACCCCAAGCGAGGCCACCTGATGCGGCATCCACCCGGTGGTTTCCACGCCGCGCATGAACACCTGTCCCTCAGTAGGGGTCAGCATGCCGGTCACGCATTTGAAGAACGTCGATTTGCCCGCGCCATTAGGGCCGATCAGACAGCGTAGTTCGCGCGCGCGCAGTTTGAAATTCACATTATCCGAGGCCACGACCCCGCCAAAGCGCATGGTCAGGCGTTGCGTTTCCAGAACCACTTCAGCCATTGCCGCGCCCCCGGTTACGCATCCGGCGCGCCTGATGAACCCGACTGAACGGGCGGCGGCCAAAGCTGGTTTTCCACAGCGAAGCAACCGCCGGCACCACGCCCTTGGGCAGGAACAACACGAACAGCACAAGGATCAGCCCCATGATCAGCGTGTTATCAATCAGGCTTTGCTGGCCCAGCATGAACTTGAGATAAGCCAGCCCCGCCGCGCCCAGAATTGGCCCAACCCTTGTGCCCAGCCCACCGACGATGCACCAGATGATGATCTCGGCCGATTGCCCCAGCGAAAACAACCCCGGCGTGACGATCTCTCCCCAGTTGGCAAACAGTGCGCCCGCCAGCCCGGCAATCGCCGCGCCGATGGCAAACAGCACGGTTTTGCGCGCGGCGATGTCATAGCCCATCAGCGACATGCGCACCTCGTTTTCGCGGATGCCCAACGCGATCCGGCCAAAGCTGGACCTGAGAAGGGCGGTGACCAGCAGGTAAACGATAACCAGCAGAGCGGCGCAGACATAGTAATAGGCGTCGCCCCAGATATACGCCTCAGGATTGCCCGGAACGTTCAGCGTCTGAAAGCCGGGAATGCCGTTGAACCCGCCAAGGCGCGCCTTGCCGATCACATATTGCGGGCCTGCGGTCGAGTTGATGAATTTGAACAGGATCAGCGTCACCACAAGGGTGATGACGCCCAGGTAAACGTCCCCCAGCCGCCCGTAAAACATCATCGCCCCCAGCAACAGGGCAAACCCTGCCGGGACCAGAACAGCCAGAATCATCGGCCATGTGCTTTCGCCAAAATTGATGGCGGCAATCGCGTAAACATATGCGCCTAAACCAAAAAACGCCGCCTGTCCAAAGCATAAAATGCCGCCGAACCCCCAGATCAGGCCTAGACTAAAGCCAAGCATTCCGTAGATGATCAGGATGGTTAACGTGTAGGTGCTGATCATCAGCGGTGCCAGCCAGATCAACACCACGGCCACCGCTAGCGTGACCGCGCCCTCTTTGGCCCATGGCCCCTGCATCACATTTTTCCTTTAAAGAACTTGGCCGTGACGCCCTGCGGTAACAACCGCAGTAGGATCACCGCCGAAACCAGTAGAGCGACTTCACCAAACACCGGGGATATGGCAAAGGTGAACACCTGATTGACCACTCCAAACAGGCTTGCGCTGCTGATCAACCCGGCCACCAGCGACGGGCCTCCGGCAATTACCGTGATAAAGGCCTTGGCGATATACGCCCCACCCGAGGTCGGCACCAACCCGACCAGTGGGGCCAGCACCGCCCCCGCCAGACCGGACAGCGCAGAGCCGCAAAAGAAGGTTGCCATGTAGATGCGATCTGGGCTGTAGCCCAGGGCGGCGGCCATGTCGGGGCGCTGCATCGTGCCCCGGGCGATCAACCCCAGCCGGGTGGATTTCAGCACCACCAGCATGGCAATGACCAGAACCACCGCCACCACGATGATAAAGAAGTTGTAGCCGTTGATCTGATAATTTCCGACCGTGAAACCGGGGATCGGGGTTGAGATGCCGGTGGTGGTATTGCCGAATATCATCGTCGCAAGGCCAATAAACAAAAGGCTTAAGCCCCATGTCGCCAGCATCGTGTCAACCAGCCGTCCGTAAAGATGGCGGATCACCAGCCGTTCCACCACCAAGCCGATCAGCCCGACCACAAGCGGGGCAATGATCAGCATGGCGACAAATATATTCACCCCCAGGCCGACAGCGGTGATGGTGACGTAGCCGCCCATCATCATGAATTCTCCATGTGCCAGATTGATGACTTTCATCATGCCGAACACCACGGCCAGCCCGGAACTGATCAGCACCAGCGAGGCGACGGCGTAGAGCATTTCCACAAGTATGACGACAGACAGATCCATGCGGTTTACCGTTTCCTCAGGCATGCCGGGAAAAGGCCCCGGCAGGGGGTCCGGGGCGGTGTTCCGCCCCGAATGTTACGTTTTGTACATTGCGAAACCGGTCAAATGTCGATTTCGTACTGCGTGTTGTCTCCTGGGTTGGCGGCCAGATCGCACACCGATTGGGTGTCAATCGGCTGGCGCTGGGGCAAGGTTTCGATCACCTTCATGCCCTGATTTTCGAACTCCATCAGATGCACATCCAGCACCGCGTGGTGGGTCTTGGGATCAACGGTCACTTTGCCCGCCGGTCCGTCAATCGACAGACCGGATTCAAGGGCGGTGATAATCGCCTCGCGGTCAAGCGATCCGGCCTGGGCCACGGCCTTGGCCCAGGTCATCACGCCCTGATAGTTGGACACGGCAAGTTCGTGGATCGCTTTGCTGTCGCCATAGGCCGCCGCCCAAGCCGCCTTGAAGGCCGCGTTGGCCGGTGTGTCCAGTTCCTGCGAATAGTTGTAGGCGACCATGATGCCGTTGCCTTCGGCGGCGGTCAGCACCTTGTGTTCGTTGCCAACGCCAAGCGTGGTCGAGGCCAGCGGGATGCGGTCCTTCATGCCGGCCGCGGCCCATTGGCGGAAGAACGACAGATGCGCGCCCCCCACCAGCGGAGCGATCACCAGATCGGTGCCGGCGGTCTGGATCTTGGCGATGGTTGACCCGAAATCGCTGACGTCCAGCGGGAAGAAATCGACGCCAACGGTTTCACCGCCATTGTCGGTGACGAATTTCTGAATCCAGCGCGCGGTGATCTGGCCATAGTTGTAATCGGCGGCCAGAATATAAACCTTCTTGCCGGATTTCCCCATCGCGTAGGGCACCAGCGCCGCGACCTGCTGGGCCGGGGTGACGCCGTTGATGAAAATGTTGCGATCGCACACGCCGCCCTCATAGAGCACGTTGTAGAAATACAGGGTCTTGGTCTTGCGCATGGTCTGGCGAATCGCCTCGCGCGAGGCGGACAGGATGCCGCCCTGCACCACATCCACCTTGTCCTGACGGGTCAGTTGCTGGGCGTATTGCGAATAGAGAGCCATGTCGGACTGGGTGTCATAGGCGATCACTTCGACCTGTTTGCCCAGCAAGCCACCGGCGGCGTTGATCTGGCTGACCGCCAGCCGCATGGCCATGTCCATGGGTTTGCCGTAGGCGTCGAAAATGCCCGAGGTATCCAGAACCGACCCCAGTTTGATGGTTTCCCCGGCGAGGGCAAACCCCGGCAGCATCGCCGCCCCGGTCAATGCTGCGGTGGTGCCCAGAAAGGCGCGTCTGTTCACTGTCATGTCTTTTCTCCCGTTGGTTTCTTGTTGTCTGTGGTTTTTTCCTTGATCCGGTTGGCGTAATCGGCGGTGCGCCCGGCCAGATTGGCGTCGAAATCAAGACCGATTTCCGCGCCCATCTGTTTCATCGCCGGCAGGCGCACGGCCATGCCAAGTATCTGATCCATCGCCGCGCCAAAGGCCCCGTCGATGCCGCCCGTGCCGTCACCTGACCCGCCGCCCGATCCGCCGTTGCCGAAGCCGGCGATCTGGTTAATGCGGATTGAATCGATCTTTTCCACCGGCTTCATCATCTGCGTCATGATCTCTGGCATCCGGTCCAGCTTGCGTTCTTCGAGACGCATACGGATCACCGCGTCGCTGAGGGTGTTTTCAGCCGAGTTCAGGGCGGCCTGACCTGCGGCCATCGCTTCCATGCGGATCTGTTCGGCCTCGGCCCCGGTGGCGGCGGCGGTGGCCTCGGCCTTGGCGCGGGCCAGCAGGGTCGAGACCTCGCTTTTGACGCGCGCGTCTTCCAGTTCGGTGTTTTTTTGCTGTTTCAGGCGGGCGGTCTGGTGTTCGCGTTCGGCGGCGGCCTGTTCTTTCTGGGCCTGCACTTGTTCGCCGGCCACCAGAACCTGCGCGCGGGCGTTTTCCTCGGTGGCTTTGGCGGTGGCCTCTTCGGCGCGGCGCAGGGCCAGTTGAATGTCATTGGTGATGCGCGTTTCCTCTAGCGCCAGAATTGCGGCCATCTCGGCCCGGCGCAGGGTTTCGTCACTGGCGACCTGCGCGGATTTGGCCAGTTGGTCGTTTTCGATCCGGCTGGTTTCACTTGCCAGATGGGCCTCGGCCCGGGCCTGTTCTTCGCGCGATTTGGCGTCTGCCTCTAGCTTGGCCAGATGTTCCTGATTGGCGATCTCTGCGGCGCGTTCGGTCTGTTGCAGTTCAATCTGGCGCGTGTGCTGGGCCAGCCGACTTTCGCGTACCGAGATTTCGGCCTCGGTTTCGATCTGAACCCGGGCCTTGCGCTGTTCGGCCACAAGTTCGGCCAGTCGTCGCATGCCGCGCGCGTTGAAGGTGTTGTTTTCGTTCATCTGGCTCAGGTCGCTTTGATCGACCGACACCAGCGAGGCCGACACCAGCGTCAGCCCGAGTTTGGCCGCCTGCGCCTCTACCGCGCCGGCCACATCGGCGGTGAATCCGGCCCGGTCCAGATGGATTTCGTCCAGCGTTCGGGTTGCCGCCGCATTCTGGATCGCGTCAATCAGTGAGCCGGACAGGACCTCCTGCATGGCGTCGCCGCTGCGGGAAATCCGGTGGCCCAAGGCCTGCGCGGCGGTCGAGATTCCGTCATCGGTCGGGGCCACGCGCAGTTCGAATTCGAATTCCACATCGGCACGCATCTGGTCGCGGGTCAGCAGGGCATCGCGGCCCTTTCGGGCGGCCAGAAACGACTGAGAAACCATCGAGACCTTTTGCACCTGATGCAGGATCGGCAGGGCCAGACAGCCGCCATCAACCACCACAACCGCGCCGCCAAACCCGGTGCGCACCAACGCCGTGTCCAGCGTCGCCTTGGCAAAAAACCGTTGCAGGAACCAGATTGCCAACAACAAAACCAGCGCCAGAACAACAATCGAAACTATCCAGACCAAGGCGAAAACCCCCATTATCGCGACCCCTGTCTGCCGTCGGGATTCCGAAGGCTGCGCAGGTGTGGCAACGGTGGTGGGTTTTAGTTTCCAATTCAAGTAAAATATTTGATTTGGAAACTAAAACTTATAATGCGTTGATTTATAAGGTTTTAATCACTTCAAACTTGTGCCCATCGGCGCGAGCAAGGTAGATTGGCGCGCGATGCTCTGGGCCTTTGGCGAGATTTTTGCGCCCGCTTCGGTAGAGGACCGGCAGGCAATCATAGCCGCTTTTGTCGCGCCACTGATCGGTGTAGCCATGCAACAGCCCGGCTAGAAAATGCACCCCTTCATAGGTTGACTGGCCAATCGCATTCAGCACCGGGGCCTGATCGCCGTGCAGGGCGTAATAACGTTCCTTGAAGGCACAATTCGCGTCCGTTGCAAGGTTGCCGAAATAGGACGAGGCGGCAAACAACCGTTTGAGGCTGGAGGCCCCGCACGCCAGCAGGCCATTTTCTTCAAGCGCGCAGGAAAGCCGCACCACGCGCCGGTCCAGCCCGGCCTTGCCAAACGCCCGGTTGAACGCGATGGCATCCTGCCCGACCAGCGACAACAACAACGCTTCGGCCCCCGAGGCGTCGATCTCTTCCACCAGCCGGTCCATGTCCTTTAGCCCGAAGGGGACGTATTTTTCATAGGCCAGATGCACCGACATGCGCGACAGTTTCGATTTGGCATAGGAATGAGAGGTGCGCGGCCAGACGTAATCATTGCCGATCAGCGCCCAGCTTTTGGGGCGGTAGCGGGTCTGCAAAAGCTCCATCGATGGGCCAAGCTGTTCCTGCGGCATCTCGCCGATGGCATAAAGCCCGGCGGTCTTTTCACCACCTTCATAGAGCGGCGTGTAGATGTAGGGCACGCGCTGGTGAACGACCTTGCTCAGGCGTTGGCGGACGGCGCTGATATGCATGCCGACAATCGCGTCAATCGACCCTGAATCGATCAGATCGTTGACCACTTCTTCGATGGGGACGGTGGCCTCAAGGGCGGCGTCGATCATGATCAGCTGCACCTTGCGCCCGCTTATCCCGTTGGCTTTGTTGAGTTCCTCAATCGCCACCTGCGCGCTGGAAATGCACGAGGGTGCCCAGATTCCGGCCGAGCCGCACATGGGGATCAGCAGGGCAATACGATACGCGTCCCGCGACCGGGCCATCGGCCCGTCCCGCAAGTCACCCAATTCCGAGAGCAGCAGACTATCCGCCCCAAGCATCGTCATATCACCGCTTCCTTTCCGGTTTGTTTAAGGAGGCAGGCACATAGCAATTGATTTTACTTTCCAAGTCAAATAAATTGTGCCCATGACACAAGTGGTGACAGCATGAATGAACGCGCAAATCCGATCGGAAACTATGTCTCCTATGCGCTGGCGGCGGCCAACAGGGCGGTGAACCTGTCGCTGGCCGCGCGTCTGAAACAGCATGGCGTTCAGATCGAAGCCTGGCGGATCATGGAGACCCTGGACGGGGATCAGCGCCTGACCATGGGCGAACTGGCCGAGATTGTCCTGATCAATCCGCCGACCCTGAGCAAACTGGTTGACCGGATGGTATCCGACGGGTTTGTCCACCGCCATGTGGCGCAGAATGATCATCGTCAGGTGAACCTTTTGATCACCGCATTGGGGCAAAAGCGGATGATCCAGATCCGTCAGGAGATTCAGGATCAGGACGAACAGATTTTCCAGAAACTTGGAAAAGAGCAAACCGAACTGTTGATTGGGATACTTCGCGGGTTGGCGTGAGAGTATTTCAGCCTTGTTCAGCGAGCGATTTTCCTAGGCGACCGGAGACTCAGCATAGCTTTTTCCGCGATGGCTTCTTAAAAGGCACTGGTAGAAAGCTGAACAATCAGCAGTGGGCGGCATTGCACCCATTTGCTGACCCCCCCACCCAATGGTTCCTCCCAGGCCGCAAACGTATACGGGGGGGTAGGTGCGGCGTTTCGCTAGCGAGAGTGGATTTTGTGGGGGAATCCACTTGGAAGCTAGGTAAAACAGTCAGGTATTTATTAGTTCAATAAAACAAATGGTTGCGAGGCGAGTTGCGCCTCTAGAGGTGGACTCTTGATAAAATTAGTCAAGAATACACCCCTGCCAACACCAGCCACGAGGAAGCCAGGCCAAAGACCATGCAGATCACACCGATATTTCCTGTTGACAGGTCTGCCCCTCTTGACTCATCCCTTGATAATCGAAGTAGAGCGCCCGGAGGAAACCCCTCACGGGCGTTTTGCTTTTCCCGTTTCCGACAATTCAGATCAGACCCAGCCGCGCCGGTAATCCCGGGCGTGGCGTTTTGACGTCTGCATCCCCCACACATCGAGGACCTTCATGGATTTGGTATTCGCGCCAAGCGAGATCAAGGCCTGGCCGATCGAAAAACTGCGCCCCTACGCCCGCAATGCCAAGATGCACGGCGACGATCAGGTGGCCAAGATCGTGGCCAGCATGGCAAAGTTCGGCTGGACGGTGCCGTGCATGGTGGCGGACGATGGCGAGCTGATTGCGGAACATGGCCGGGTGCTGGCGGCAACGATGCTGGGTTCGAATATCAGACAAGAGATGCCAGACCAATCAACCCCCATCTCGCCGGGTTTCAACACCTCGACGAACGACGCAAGCACTTGTCGGACCGGCGTTTCATGCAGCGCCATGGTGGCACTAAGCGCATCAAGGCCAAGACCGTGAAAGCTACCCTCAATGGCAAGAATTTTTCCCGGACGGTTGCGCTGGGCAAGCGACAGCGCCGTACTGACGGCGAAACTGCCCCCCACCTGAAACAGCACCCTAAAATCGCTGAGACCAAGAGTGTTGATCAGCCAGCGTGCAAACCTCTCTGCTTCGGGTGGATATATTCCGGCCACCAGATCGCAACACCTAATCCTTCGTTGAATGGCAAGGTCGCAAAGTTTCTGAAAGTAACACCGACCTACCCGATAACGCGGGGATTGGCTATCCCCGGGCCGCACCCGCAGCCTCAAATATGCAATGATGGGAGTCGGTCCAGCCCATGGCAGCCCGTTTCACCAGCCGAGTGTATCTTGCATAACCGCTCAATTGGAGGATTCGAGAGATGCCACCAATAATATCATCAGCATATTGCCCCGAGCGCCCGGGTACATACTGAAGCGCCCACCAACAGTCTCGGGGTGACCCCACCGCTGAAACTCAATTCAAGCGACAGATGCCCGAACCACGGTACAACGTAAACAAGAGACTTGATTTGGGCCAATACAGCCTCAGCATCCAGCAGAAGGCATTCTACTTGGGGAATGTCGGCTTAGCTGTCGTAGTCGATCGCGTGGCGCAACTGTTTTTCATATTCCAGTGCTTTGCCGGCGCCCAAGGCAACACAGTTCAGCGGTTCAGCGGCAATCGACACGGCTAGCCCGGTTAGTTCGCGCAAGGCCAAGTCAAGATCGCCCAGCAGCGCGCCGCCGCCGGTCAGGATCACGCCTCGGTCGACAATATCGGCGGCCAGATCGGGCGGTGTTGTTTCTAGCGCGGTCATCACGGCCTCGCAGATCTGCTGCACCGGTTCGGCCAGCGCCTCGGCCACCTGGGCCTGACTGATTTCGATCTCTTTCGGGAGGCCGCTCAACAGGTCACGACCGCGCACATGCTTCGACGTGCCGCGCCCGTCATCGGGCATCCGGGCGGTACCGATGCTGGTCTTGATTTTCTCGGCGGTGGATTCGCCCACCAACAGGTTCTGATGGCGTCGCAGGTAGGAAATGATCGCTTCATCCATGCGGTCGCCACCGACCCGCACGGAACGAGCATAAACGATGTCGCCCAAGCTCAGCACGGCCACTTCGGTGGTACCTCCGCCGATATCGACAACAATGTTACCGGTCGGGTCGGTAATGGGCATGCCAGCGCCTATTGCGGCGGCAATCGGTTCGGCGATCAGACCAGCGCGGCGTGCACCCGCCGACAGTACAGACTGGCGAATTGCCCGCTTTTCCACAGGCGTGGCACCGTGCGGCACGCAAACGATGATCTTGGGCTTGGAAAAGATTGAGCGTTTGTGCACCTTGTGGATGAAATACTTGATCATATCCTCGGCTGTATCGAAATCGGCAATCACGCCTTCACGCATGGGGCGGATTGCTTCGATACTGCTTGGTGTGCGGCCCAGCATCAGCTTGGCGTCTTCGCCCACTGCGAGCACCTTTTTGACGCCATCCTTGACGTGATAGGCCACGACCGATGGTTCAGACAAGATGATCCCCTTGCCCTTGACGTAGACCAGAGTGTTCGCAGTACCCAGATCAATAGCCATATCCGCGGCGAAAAAACCACCAAGATAATCGAACAGCGACATGCGGGCGTTTTCCTTTTGAGACCACCAAAGGTCCTCGACTCTGAACAGAGTGCAGGCCCCCTGCGTTATAGCGCCGGGCGGGGAGGGTGAAAGGGATGATTGTTGCTCAATAGTGTCAATCGGTACTCAATGTCTCGAGTCAACTTTCCGCCCCGCCAATCGATGGGGGCACCTGGCACGCTATCAACTCAGAAATGTCCGCTTTCGCGAGCCGGAGGATCTATTCGAGTACACGCAGCGAACGGCGGCTAGGCCAGAATGGCAACAGTTCGGACTGAGCGGACCTCGGACAACTGTCCCACTCAAAGCAAAAATCTAGATCGTCTATTAGACCATGCAAGCCATTCTGGATTTTGTGTTACCTAGGCACCCAATGCGCAATCATGCGCACTTTCCACATACAGTCAGGTCTAATACATGCAGATTCCTGAATGGACGAAACCTGCCCTCTTGGGCGCAGGAGTAGGTGCTATCGCTTTGGCAATTGTCGGGTTCAACTGGGGCGGTTGGGTAACTGGTGGCTCGGCATCAGAAATGTCCAGCAAGAGTTCAATTGCGGCTGTCGCCTCGGCCCTTACACCTTATTGTGTCCAAAACTCGCAAAACGACCCAAAGTCCACCGATGTGATGGCAGAACTCGAGAAAGCCACCTCATATAGCCGTCGCGGCATTGTTGAGAAAGCTGGGTGGGCGACGCCACTCGGAGCCGAAAAACCGGATAGGGCCCTTGCAGAAGCTTGTCAGGTCGCACTGAAAAAAGACATTTAACCAGTGTTTGCCGGCAAACAGACAATTTGTCGGCAATCGACCACAGGATCGAACTTGCGGGTATCGGCCCTGACCGGACCGCCGCAGCGCAGAACAGAAACGCGGTTTCGCTGCCTGGAGTACATCCGCTTCCGTAACAAGGACCCAAAGGGCTCGCACATGCGACGAAAGCCCGTTTTTCGCCCTTGTTGTCGAAATGTGCTTAGTGCAGAATTCGGGCCACTTCCCTTTCCCATCACTGTCACGAACGGTCCACTGTGGACCTTCGTGGGCGGCGCAGCGAATGGCTGAAATGAACCATATTGTCATTGGAAATGCAGATATAAACGGCCAGTTGCAAATTGGGCAGTAAGCGAATAGCGAGTTAACATGTCAATAAACCCATAGCCCAATTACACGCGTCGCGCAAACTCTGCTTTAAAGTGTAGGAAAGTTCAGGGGTTGGCCAAAACCTATCAATTGTTCCAATATTTTTCGATTTCTAGCCAAGGAGGCCGCAATGTCAGACTCCCAAGAAGACACTTCAAAAACCCACTATATTTGCCAAACCTACGTTGAAAAGAAGGGCACTCGAGGGGCGCAGGCAGGTCTGAAAATCGACAAGCAGTTCCAGTATTCAACCGAAGCACAGGCCCAAGAACGCGCGGAGCGGGAAAGCCAACTAGAGGGCTGCGTTGGTGCAGACGCTTATATGGTTGTCGAAGATCCAAGCTCTGGGGAAGTCAGCTCTCCGACTTTCATCGTTCGCCTCGGAAATGTCCCTGAATTCGATGACTTTTAACGGCCATGCGAAACCAGCTCGCGGCACGTCAGCGAAAGGCAGGACCGTGCGCACAGACTGTTAGGGAGTGTCTGATGCCACGTTGAACTGGCGTGACTTGATCAAGATAAAAGCTAGGGAATATACTGACACATCCTTGCGCGCGGCTGGCGGATATCACGTGAGCACTTGCCTGCCTGCCGGTAGTTGTTTTACTCGGGTCATTGAGAGAGATGATTAACTCGTCATGCTCCTCGGCCCATCCAGTAACCAAAACCACCGCCTTCTGATAGGACACGTCTCCACAAGGCTGGTTCCAGATTTTTTGACCTAATGTCTTTTGGTGTCTCTGTGGAACCTGTCGACGATAGAAGTAGCGGCCTCGGTCTACCTTGAGATATCTGACGGTTTGACCAGTCATTGTGTCGAGAACCCCCAAATTTGTGTCGAAAATCCTATCCTAATGGCCTGTGTGGCCATAAAAATAAGAAAATCAACGATTTGGTAAAGTGGTGGGCGACCCTGGAATCGAACCAGGCGTGCGTCTCCGCGAGGGAGTTACAGTCCCCTGCCACACCTTGCGGCCTGTCGCCCACTGTCAGGGTGCATTGCGCCCGACGTGAAGGCGTGATTACTAGCGGTCCTCGGGGGCGTCAACAGGAAATTCATGCGCAGCGTCGCAAGGTCAGGCAAAGCCTGCATCAAAGGGTGAGAGTTATGAAAAAACCCAAGTGGGTGGTCGAGAAGGAACAGGCACGCAAGTCCGGCGGGGCCGATACCGTCTGGTTGTTCGGAACGCACGCGGTGCGTGATGCGCTGTGCAACCCAAAGCGTGAAAAACTGCGCCTGATTGTGACGCTGAATGCGCGCGACAAGCTGGCCGATGCGATCGAAACTGCGGGGATCACCCCCGAGATGTCGGATGCCCGCCACTTTGCCGCACCGCTTGATCCGGGGTCGGTGCATCAGGGGGCCGCCCTTGAGGTATTGCCGCTGCGCTGGGGCAGTCTGGTGGATAACTGCATCGGTGCGGAAATCCCACGGGTGCTGTTGCTGGACCGGGTGACGGACCCGCATAACGTCGGGGCCATTCTGCGAACTGGCGAGGTTCTGGGCGCAAGTGCGGTGATCGGCACACGCCACCACTCGGCACCTGAAACGGGGGCTTTGGCCAAGTCTGCCAGTGGGGCGCTGGAACGCCAGCCTTATCTGCGGGTGCGCAATCTGGCCGACACCATCGTTGAGCTACAGCGCATGGGCTTTTTTGTGCTGGGGCTGGACGGCGAGGCGGATCAGACCGTTGAAACCGCTCTGGCGGGGCGCAAGGATCAACCGGTCGCTCTGGTGCTGGGGGCCGAAGGGCCGGGGCTGCGGCAAAAGACCAAAGAGACGGTGGATATGTTGGTCAAAATCAGCGCGGCGGGTGGATTCGGCTCGCTCAATGTGTCCAACGCGGCAGCAATTTCGCTGTACGCCTCGTTGCCGCAGGGCGATTCGGCGGACAAATAGCCTCGGATCGGTAACATCTGCTCACACCGGTGAGAGGGGGCGCTCACATCTGCGTGGCAGGGGTTTGCACGGTGCAAACAACGCGGCATTCTGCCCGGACTTGCCCCAACCTCCGGACGTTCCCATGCACCGCCGCCGATTTTTCCTTTCCTGTGCCGCCTTGCTGATGAGCGGCGTGATCGCGCCGCTTATGGCGCAAACGCCGGTGTTCTTTTCGGATGGGGGTAGCGCGATCAACGGCTATGACACGGTGGCCTACTTCACCCAAAGGGCACCGGTCAAAGGTCGGCGCGACATTTCC
Source organism: Paracoccaceae bacterium (assembly GCA_002400675.1). Taxonomy (GTDB): domain Bacteria; phylum Pseudomonadota; class Alphaproteobacteria; order Rhodobacterales; family Rhodobacteraceae; genus NVQY01. The sequence goes on from NVQY01000155.1 coordinate 12,989, forward strand.
GTCATGTGGAAAGGCGTGGTCTGGCGATTTGCCAATGATGCCAACCGCGAAGCGTTCGAGGCCGACCCCTGGGCCTATGCGCCGCAATATGGCGGGTATTGCGCCTATGGCGTCTCGATGGGGTATCGCGACATTACCGTGCCAAACGCCTGGCAGATTGTTGATGGCAAGCTGTATCTGATCCGCACGCGACTGGTTCAGGCGATCTGGAAACGCGATGTGAACGGGCATATTGTGCGGGCAAATGCCAACTGGCCCGCCGTCCTTAGCCACTGACCCCCGCATGATCGGCGAAAATCCGCCCGAACCGTCACAGGTCGTCACGAAAATGCGAGAAAACCTTTTTATTCGCCAAATCGCCCCCAAGTAATATGCAACCACAGAGAAGGAACCGCTGCTGGTTATTGTACTGTCCCTCGTTCCATACCTCGCGCCCAAGAGTTGAACTCTTGGGCGTTTTTTTGTGGCGTTTTTTTGTGGTAATGGCTGGATTGCGCATTGCGCCTGCACGGCCTAGGGTCGCGCCCATGACTGAATATTCCGACTCTTATCTGAAAGAAATCCTGACCCGTACCAAAGTGGTGGCCATGGTCGGGGTGTCGATGAATCCGGTGCGGCCCAGCTATTTCGTGGCGCGTTATCTGGGGCTGCGTGGGTATACGGTGATCCCGGTCAATCCGGGCCATGCGGGCAAGATGTTGTTTGGCCAGACTATACGCGCCTCATTGGCAGAGGTCGCGGCAGAGGTTGCGGCAGAGGTCGATATGGTCGATATCTTTCGCCGCTCGGACGCGGTGCCGCCCATCGTTGACGAAGCGTTAGAGGTGTTTCCAGACCTGAAAACCATCTGGATGCAGATCGGCGTTTCCCACCCAGAGGCCGCCGCCAAGGCCGAGGCGCGCGGGGTGGACGTGATCCAGAACCGCTGTCCCAAGATCGAGTATCAGCGCCTGTTCGGAGAGCTGCGCATGGGCGGGTTCAATACCGGGGTGATTTCGTCGAAACTTTGACTCCGGGGCCTCATGGCGTGTACCCGGCGACGAACTGGCGCAGATAGGCGACCCACGCCCCGGGCAGTTCGATACGGTAGAACACACCCAACAGCGTCAGCACGATCAGACCTGCGATCAGTCCCCCGGCAATCGTGGTCCCCCAGAACACGTTGATTGCCGCCCGTTTTCTGCCCCTGCGCAGCAACCCAAGCCTGAACCCGCACCCCATGTGGATGAACAGGGCGACGACGCCAAAGAAATAATAGGGCACGAAATACCAGATAAAGGGCGGGCCGCTCATCACGGATGCGGGCCAATAGAAATTGGTATCCAATCCGTTGACCCATCGGGCCAGGACAAATGCCAGCATGTGCTCTGTCAGGAAAAACAGGAACACCATGCCCGAAATGGCCTGAACGCGCCCCCATTTGCTGCGCAATCGCCGACGCAGGCCTTGCAACAGCAACCACAGACCCAAGCCCATCTGGACCAGCACCGAGGCGGCCAGCAATGGCTCCACAATCGGGTTGCGGTACAGGAGGCGCAGGGTTTTCTGGACCGCGTTATAGACCTCTATCCCCCATAATCCGGATAGGTGCGTTGCCATGTGCAATAGGATGAAACTGCCCAGAAACAGCGCGTTCCAGCGATGAATCTTGCGCAGGCTCATGTCCTGCCCTCTTGATTAAGCCGGTCGCGGAACCAGTCCATCGCCTTGGCGGTCTGTTGTTGCGGGGTTTCGTCCATCCCCATTTTCCGGATGTCCGCCAAGGTCACGCTGGCCAGTTCCTGACGCCATGCGGTTTCCGC
>NVQY01000156.1 GCA_002400675.1 Paracoccaceae bacterium
CGACACGGTTATCAAAGAGGTCATGCTGCTGCGCCAACCCATGCACCTGCGCGCAATACCCCGCCCCGGCAAATTCGCCGTAGGCCAGATCAAGCACCACCACCACGCGCGGTGGCATTTGCTCCAACAGTCGCGTGATCTCGGACATGGGCAGAACCGTGCCGGTGGGATTGTTCGGATTGGCCAGAAACACCAGCTTTGTACGATCCGTGACGGCACCCAGCAAAGCGTCCACATCGGTCGTGAAATCCGCCTCAGGGGCCTTGACCAGATCGGCCCCCAGCCGGTTCGCGGTCATCTCAAACTGGATATAGCCAAATTGCGAGATCAGGATTTCATCCCCCCCCCGGGCAAAGTTGCGGGCGATCACGTCCAGCAATTCTTCGGAGCCGTTGCCACAGATGATCGTATCAGCGTCCAGCCCGTTCACCTGTGCCAGCGCCGCCCTCAGCGCGTCACACCCCGGTGATCCGTAATAGTTGGCCCGCAACCCACAGGCGGCAATCGCCTCGGCCACCTTTGGGGTCGGCCCGTATGGCAATTCGTTAAAGCCAAGATTGACCACCGGCAGGCCCTTGGGCTGCACCCTTGAAATCCGGCCCCGCACAGTAAGCGGCGCGATATAGGGGGTTATGCGGTTTGGGTAATCACGGCCATTTGTCATCAGAGAGACCCTTGTTCAGTTGCCAGCCACCTTATTGGCGGAGCATGTCGATAGAAAGTACGATGTTGCGATAACCGTCACCGTCCCCACCAAACGCACCCAAGAAAATTCGCCGAATTTTCTTCGCGCGCGGAACCGGCGGTCCTTTGACGATCCCGGCAAACCGCGTGGATGGCGCGCCGGTTCACCCCTTGGGCGGCATCTTGTCCAAATGCCGCAGCATCGCCACAAACCCGGCAAGGCGGTCACGCTGGTAGGCCGGGATATCCAAACCTTCATAGCTCAGAAACCCCTTGCCATCGCGCAACCCGTTGCGCCCGTTTTCCATGTTGTCGCGGATGATCTGCGGCGCTGCGAACCGGTCCTGACCCGTGGCCCGGACCATGTAATTGCTGGCGTGATACAGGATGTCCCCGCCGCCCCAGTCGATGAATTCGGGCAGGCCCAGCACGGCAAACCGAAAGCCAAAGCCGTATTTTGTCGCCTTGTCCACGTCCTCGGCGCTGGCCACGCCTTCCTCGACGATCCTTGCGGCTTCGTTCATCGCAAGCGCCTGAATGCGTGGCACGATATAGCCGGGGCTGGCCGCGCAGACCACCGGCACCTTGCCGATCTTTTCCAGCAGCGCCTTTAGCCGATCAGTTGCCGCTTTCTCCGTCAGCTTGCCCGGCGACAGTTCCACCAACGGCACAAGGAAGGCCGGGTTCAGCCAATGGGCGTTGAGAAACCGGCCGGGATGGCTGACAAACCCCTGCAAGTCATCCGACAGGATGGTCGAGGTGGTCGAGGCAATGATCGCATCCGTGCGGGTGTGCTGACAGATGGTCGCAAACGCGGTGCGTTTGGCGTCGATGACCTCTGGCACCGCCTCGAAAATCACATCGCTCTGGGCCAATGGGGCGGCGCAATCGCCCAGCGCGATGACCGAAATCCGCGCCATCATCGCGTCGATTTCCCCTGACTCCAACATGCCAAACCCGGCCAGCATCGCAAATGTGTCGCGCATTTCGGTTGTCGCGGCCTGCTCTAACGCGGCAAAACCCAGCGCCGGGCGGGGTTTGGCGTCAATCACAAACACCCGGTGCCCGGCAAAGGCAAAGGCGATGGCCATGCCCCGCCCCATGCGTCCGGCCCCGACCGACGCGATGACCTCGCGCGCCCCCATCACAGACCGTCCGTCAACATGGCGCGCATCTGCTCCCGGCTGAGATCGTCCAGCCCAAGTGCCCCAAGCGTGCGCCCCCCGGCGCGAAAATCCGTGTCGCAGATCGCCGAGGCCACAGCCAGCAATCCGGTTGCGGTCGGCACCGGGACCTGCGCCCAATCCGCCACCGAGACCAGAAACGCCAGCCCGATCGCCACATCCTCGCGCATGTAACGATGCGTGGTCAGGTCCAGATCCTCGCGCCAGTCGCCACTATCGACCAGCTTGTCGTGGGCCATGTTGCCGTACATCCATTCATCGCCGCCGGTCTGATAATGATCCGCCAGCGGGAAATGCGGCGCGCCGTATCCCAACGCCTCGCGCAGCGCCATGCGTTCACCGTCCAGCCGGGTGGTGACCCGGCGCACTGACGCTTGCGTGCCTTCGTTGTGAATGTCCCAATGGTCGAAATGTTCAATCGGCCCGGCGTTCATCACAATCAGCGGTGGGTGGATGATCGGCCCCGCATTCATCAGCGCGCCCGACAGGGCATCGCCGCAGTCCTCGACCGACCGGTAGGCGCTTCGCAGAACCGCCATCGCGTGGGCCGTGTTGCGCGTGGGGAAAACGCCGGTGGGCAACCGTGTGGCGCGGGTGGTGATGGCGATTGTATCGACCTCGTGAATCCGGGTCAGATAGGGCAGGGTGCCGGCCTCTGCAAAGGTCACATCGGCGGTGTTTCCCGCCTCCCTTATGATGCGCGCCATGATCCAAGCGCCAAAACTGCCCGGCGGCAGGAACACCACCTGACCGTCGCGCAGATGCGGGGCCAGCGCCAAGGCGATATCAGCCTGCGCCGTGGCCGGGGTTGGGCAGACGATCAGGTCGGTGTCCTTGACTGCCGCGCCAATATCCGACGTGGCAGCGGCAAGGGTGACGCGGGTCAACCCGGTGTGATCCTTGATCGTCAGGGTTTTCCCGCGCCCGTTGAAGGCGTCGATTTCAGTGGCATTGCGCCGCCACAACCGGACCTCGTGGCCGTCTTTGGTCAGGTCAGCCGCCGCCGCGAGTGACCCGTTGCCGCCGCCCAATACTGCGATTTTCATGTCGTTTCACCCCGTCTGGTTTTCGCCCCGGCCTGGTGAACTTGTTTACCATTTGATCCCAACGGCTTGCGGGGTTTCCCCCCGCTTTGCCATGGCCGGCGTCGTGATAAGTCTTGCATTGGTTGCATGAAGATGCATCAATAATCGAAAAACACCACCATAAAAACAACAACGACAAGGGAGTATTCAGATGAAGATGTTCGACAGGTTTTCACTCAAGGCGACAATGACCGTGGCCGCCATTGCGCTGTCCGCAAGTGCCGCGTTTGCCCAGACCGTGGACAAGGTAACGGCCGTCCACGCGTTTCCGGGATTTCTGGTCTATACCAAGACGTTTCTGGCAATGGTTGACGAAATCAACGCCCGTGGCAAAGGCATCGTAGAGATCGAAGTCAAAGGCGGTCCCGAGGCCATCGGCATGTTCCAGCAACCCGCCGCGGTGCGCGACGGGGTCGTCGACATGGTCCACACCCCCGGCAGCTTTTATGGTGCGTCCGTGCCGGAAATCGACGCAATGGTCGCCGCAACCGTCACCCCGATGCAGGCCCGCGCCAATGGCGGCGCCGCCCTGATGGACGCCGCCCACCAGAAACGGTTCAACGTGCGCCACCTTGGCTGGATCGACGGCGGCGTACAATTCGCCATCTACAGCGTCGATCCCCCGAAATTCGACGCCGACGGGGTGTTGGACCTGACCGGAGTCAAGCTGCGGGACAACCCGATCTACCACGCGTTTTTTGTGGCGATGAACGCGACAACCGCGTCAATGCCCGCGACCGAAGTTTACGCCGCCCTTGAAAAAGGCGTTGTCGACGCGGCGGCGTGGACCTCAATCGGGCTGATGGACCTGAAGTGGGACAAGTTCATGAAATACCGGATTTCTCCGCAGTTCTACAACACCGACATCGGGGTGATTTTCAACAAGGACAGCTGGGAGGCGCTTAGCCCTGAATCGCAGAAAATCATTCAGGACGTGGTGATCGAATGGGAACAGAAATCCTATGATGACCGGCAGTTGGATGTGAAATCGGACGCGGCTGAACTGACCAAACGCGGCATGGAATTTGTCGAAATGTCGCCCGAGGCCTCGGCCAAGTACCTGAAAATGGCGGATGATGCCGCATGGGGTCGCATGAAAGAACGTCTGGACGACATGGGCGACACCGAATCCTATGACAAGCTGCGGGCAATTTATCACCCGTAAGCTGGCGTAGTACGGATTGACCCGGCGTTTGCCTTGCAAGCGCCGGGTTGTCTTTCGAAAGGGGTCTGATGCGAATTCTGGATGCGGTCTGTAATTTCCTGGCGATTCTGGCGGGTATCTATCTGGTTGGAATCATGTTCGGAATTGTCACTCTGGCGACGCTGCGGTCGTTCAACATTTCCGCGCCGTCGCATATCTTTACCTTCTCTGAATACGGTCTGCTGTATATCGTCATGGCCGCGTCCCCCTGGCTGGTGCGCCTGCGCGGGCATGTCTTTATCGAAATGTTCACCGCCGCCCTGCCGGCTAAATTTGGCCGGTTGTTTTCGCGTGGGGTCGCGGTGCTCTGCGTGGTGATCTGCCTGTTTCTGGTCTGGTATTCCGCCGCCACCACCCTGCGGGCCTATAACTTTGGCGACGCTGACATGCGCTCGCTTGATATGCCCAAATGGCTGCTGCTGATATCGATGCCGATCTGTTTCGGGCTGATGGCGCTGAATTTCCTGCGGTTCGTGTTTGGCCCGCAAACCCTGCATTCGGGCGAGGCTGGCGTGCATGAATAATCCCATCAATCGGAGCACCCCCTGATGGAATGGTATGAAGCGCTGTCGTTCCTGCTGGGGATGATCCTGTTTTTCATGTTTATCGGCGTGCCTGTGTCGCTGGCGTTTCTGGCTGCGAACATGATTGGCGCGACTTATTTCATGGGCGGCAGCGGAGACCTCACCCGCCAGATGTCGCGCGGCATCGGCCAGTTGGTGAACAACGCGTTGCCGACGGTGACCACGTTCAACCTGATGCCGGTGCCAATGTTCCTGTTGATGGGCGAGATCTTCTTTCACACTGGCCTCGCCAACAAGATGTTCTCGGCGGTCGAGAAACTGATGGGCCGGATTCCGGGGCGGTTGTCGTTTGTGACGGTGGCCGGGGGGACTGCGTTTGCCACCTTGTCGGGGTCGTCGATGGGATCAACCGCGTTGCTGGGGTCGCTGATGGTGCCCGAGATGCAAAAGCGTGGCTACAAGAAACACATGGCCATCGGCCCTATCTTGGGCACCGGAGGGCTGGCCATGCTGATCCCGCCCTCGGCGCTGGGCGTGTTGCTGGCCACGCTGGCCAATCTGGACGTGGGCCAGTTGCTGATCGCCGGGGTGGTGCCGGGGCTGATGCTGGCAAGCTTTTATGTGCTGCTGATCCTTGGCATGTGCCTGTGGGACCCGGACGCCGCGCCGTCTTATGAGGTCGAAGATCACACCTTTGGCGAAAAGATGCGGCTGTTGGTGTTTGACGTGCTGCCGATGATGTCGGTTGTTGTGGCGGTGATCCTGCTGATCCTGAACGGCTGGGCGACGCCGTCAGAATCGGCGGCCTTTGGCAGCCTTGGGGTGCTGTTGCTGGCGATTGTCTATCGAAAACTGACGTGGGACGGGTTTGTCAAATCGGTCACGGGCGCGTTGCGGGTGACGACCATGGCGCTGCTGATCATCTTTGGCTCGGCCACGTTTTCGGCGTTGCTGGCGTTTTCCGGGGCCAGTTCGGGGTTGATAAACTGGGCCACACAGTTCGATTATCCCCCGACGGTGATGTTGCTGATCATGTTTGGCATATTGCTGGTGCTGGGCATGTTCATGGACCAGTTGTCGATGATGTTGCTGACGGTGCCGATCTTTTTCCCACTGGCGCAGACCTTTGGGTTCGACCTGATCTGGTTCGGAGTCATCGTCCTGCTGGCGCTTGAAATCAGCTTTACCACGCCGCCATTCGGGTTGCTGTTGTTTGTGATGAAAGGCGTGTCGGCCCCCGGCACCACCATGCGTGACATCTATATGGCGGCGATTCCCTATATGGGCTGTGCGATGCTGCTGGTCGGCCTGTTGATCATCTGGCCCGAGATTGCCCTGTGGCTACCGGGGTTAGGCAAATAACCCGCCTCGATGATTTGTAGGATGGGTTTTTAACCCATCATTTGTTCGCATTCTCAACTCGACCAAGATGGGTTGGAAACCCATCCTACGATGGCGGCGACCGGTCACAATCCTTTGGGATGGCTCAGGAATTCCTCGATCACATGGTCCGGGGCCTTGACGTAATCGCCGGTGCGGCTGACACCCTGACCGGTCAGCTGCTTCAGGTTTACCGCCATTTCCGCCATCTTGACCGCAATCGGAATGCCATTGATCACTGGCGCGGTATCAATCGTGTGGTTGTGGAACCTCGAGAACAACAGCATCGGAATCCCACCCCCCGGGATCAGCACGTCGATGCCCTGCGCCACCAGCGGCTTGCCCTGTTCCTCGAACAACCGGCGTACGTCTTCGGCCTTGGCATCGTCGCCGTAAGCCTCAAGTATCTGCCCCGGTTCAAACACCATCGAATGTACCCCCGTGACCCGTTCGCGCAGCCCGTATTTACCGATCTGATGGTGGAACCACGGGATGAACCGCGGGTTGATGGTGACGATGCCGATGCGCTGGCCCAACTGGCAGCAATACAGCATCGTCGCCTCGCCCAATGCGATCACCGGAATGTCCACTGCCGCGCGCGCCTCATAAAGCCCTGCGTCCTGAAAATGGCCAACGATAAAGGCGTCATAGCCTTCGCGTTCGGCCCGCACGGCGTTGCAGATCATCTCGCGCGCACAGCGGAATTCGACCAGCGGGTGGGCATAGCTGTCAAACGGCGTGATGCCGTGGATGTTGATCGTCGTTCCCGGTGCCGCGATGTCATTCAGATGCGGGCGCAGCCTGTCCCAATAGGATTTGCCATTCTCGTAATCGACATAGCTTTGATACCAGATTTTCATTTGTTGGCCCCTGTTTGCTGATTTTGTTAACAATATCACGGGCACCGATCCTGATCAAAGAATTCCCTTGGCCGTGAATCGCTCCAAAGCTACCATCACCCGAAACCGCCGCAACAATGAGGGATGGAGATGATGGATCAACCGGACACCGGGCTGATAACCCAAATCGCCGACGATATTGCCACCCACGCGCCGTTCAATGCCTATGCCGACCGGATGTCCGATACGCTTGACGCCGGTTACGACATTCAGGATCAGGTGGCCGCGATGTTGCAGGCGCGTGGCATCCGTGCCGCCCCTTGCGGCTACAAGCTGGCGGTGAACGCGCAACATCTGATGGCGCATTTCGCACTTTCCGCGCCTTGTTTCGGGCGGCTGTTCAGCGATCAGAAATGGCAATCCCCGGCGCAGCTATCAGCCGCTGACTACAGCGACTTGTGGATCGAGGTCGAAATAATGGCGGTGATGGCCCGTGATCTGCCCCCCCGCCCCGGCGGCCACGACCGCGCCAGTGCTGAGGCCGCCGTGGCGCTTTATCTGCCCGCCATTGAACTGGTGGATGCGCGCGGTCTGGAAATCGCCACCGCGCGGCTAAGTTCGGTGGTGGCGCAAAACATCACCACCGAAGGCATTGTCGTCGGCGGCCCCGGCCTTGCCCCCGCCGCGCTGGAGGTCGCCACTCTGCCGGTTCGTTTGACGTTCGACGGGCAGGTTGTGGGCGAAACCACCGGCACCGCGCCGCAACACCCCGGCGATGCGCTCGCGGCGCTGGCCAATCACCTTGGCGCGCGTGGCGGGATGCTCAAGGCCGGCGATGTGGTCATCTGCGGCACCCATCTGCCGCCGCCCTCCATTGGCGGGGCCGGTCATGTCGTCGCTGATATGGGCCCGCTTGGAACGGTTGAATTCACCATCAGTTAAGGCCCCGGAGGGACCGCCACCATGTCAGAGAAGCCCAAGCAAACCAACCAGCCACCGCTGCGGTCACGCATCACCACCGATGGGCTGGACCGCACCCCGCATCGTGCCTTTCTGCGCGGCATGGGGCTGGATGATGCCGCGATTGCCCGGCCTTTTGTCGGCATCGTCACCACCGCCAATGAAACCTCGCCCTGCAACGCCAATCTGGGCGAACAGGCGCGCCACGCCTATGCGGGTGTGCAAGAGGCCGGTGGCACGCCGCGGTCGTTCACCACGATTTCGGTCTCGGACGGCCTGTCGATGAACCACCTCGGGATGAAATGTTCGCTGATCTCACGCGAAGTGATTGCCGATTCCATCGAACTGGTGATGCGGGGCCACGCCTATGACGCGCTGATCGGGTATGCGGGCTGTGACAAGAACCTGCCGGCGATCATGATGGCCATGGTGCGCCTGAACGTGCCCTCGGTGTTCCTGCACGGCGGCTCCACATTGGTCAGCACATGGCGCGGCAAACCCATGTCGCTGATCGACACATACGAAGGGATAGGCGCGGTGCAAGCCGGCACCATGACCCCCGAAGAACTCGACGGGATGGAGCGCGCAGCCATGCCCACCATCGGCGCCTGTCCGGGACAATTCACCGCCAATACCATGGCGATGGTGTCGGAAACCCTTGGCATCGCCTTGCCCGGGTCCGCCACCGCCCCGGCGGTGTACGTTGAACGTGACGCACTGGGCAGGCGGGCCGGTCACACCGTCATGGACTTGCTGAAAAACGGCGGCCCGCTGCCGCGCGACCTGATCACCCGCAAAAGCCTAGAGAACGCCTGCGCCGTGGTGTCGGCCACCGGCGGGTCGACCAATGCCGCGCTGCATATCCCGGCAATCGCCCACGAGGCCGGTATCCGCTTTACGCTTGAGGACGTCGCCGAAGTATTCGCCCGCACCCCGCTGATCGGCAACATGCAACCGGGTGGCAAATACTACGCCGAGGACGTGCATCGTCTGGGGGGCATCAAAGTGATCCTCAAGACCCTGCTGGCCGGTGGCTATCTGCATGGCGACACGCCGACCATCATGGGGCTTTCACTGGCGCAATCGGTGGCCGACGCCAACCCGCCCGACGGCGACATCATCCACGACGCCACCACCCCGATTTCACCCGACGGCGGGGTGGTAGTGCTGAAAGGTAATCTGGCCCCCGACGGCGCATTGATCAAAGTGGCCGGGCTGAAAAAGCTGGTGCATGAAGGCCCCGCGCTTGTGTTCGAAAGCGAAGAACAATGCATGGCCGCGATCCGCGCGCGTGATTACAGCGCGGGCGATGTGATCGTGATCCGCAACGAAGGACCAAAAGGCGGACCCGGCATGCGCGAAATGCTGGGCCCGACGGCGGTGATCTATGGGCAGGGCATGGGCGAAAAGGTGGCGCTGATCACCGATGGCCGGTTCTCCGGGGCGACGCGCGGCATGTGCATCGGCTATGTCTCGCCCGAGGCCGGGGCGGGCGGGCCGCTGGCCCTTGTACAAAACGGCGATTTAATCCGGGTAGATGCTACAAAACGCACAATGGACCTGCTGGTGGACGAGGCCGAATTACGCACCCGTCGCGCCAATCTGAAACCGCACCGCCGCGCCGTGCCATTGGCGGGCGTGTTGCAGAAATATGCCGATCAGGTCGGCTCGGCGCATCTGGGCGCGCTGACCCACAAGGGCAATGTAACATGGGAAATGGATGAAGACATATGAGTGATAAACCAACAATCGGCTACCTCGGCGTGGGTCTGATGGGCGAACCGATGGTCAACCGCCTGCTGGATGCGGGGTTTGAGGTCACGGTGTGGAACCGCACCAAATCCAAGCTGGACAAGGTGATTGCCAAGGGCGCGATTGCCGCCGACACACCCGCCGAACTGGCAGCGCGGTGCGACTATGTGTTCATGTGCCTGATGGATGCGGCGTCAATTGAAACAGTGGTGTTTGGCGAAAACGGCGTTTGCCGGTCGGATAACCCGAAGATTCTGGTCGATTTCGGCACCATCCACCCCGACACCTGCCGGGATTTCGCCGCGCGTCTGCGCGCGCAAAACGGCACCACATGGGTTGATGCGCCAATTTCCGGCGGCGTGGCCGGGGCCGCGGATGGCACGCTGGCGATCATGGCCGGTGGGTCCAGGGCCGACATCGACACCCTGCGCCCGGTCATCGCCCACCTCAGCGCGCGCTTTACCCATATGGGCGAAAACGGTGCCGGGTTGCTGACCAAACTATGCAATCAGATCATCGTCGGCAGCACTATGGCGGTGATCGCCGAGGCGGTGAATTTTGCCACCAAATCCGGAGTCGATGCGGGCGCTTTGACCCACGCGCTCAAGGGCGGGTTCGCGGATTCCCTGCCTTTTCAGTTGTTTGCGCCGCGTATGGTGGCGGGGGATTTCGACAATCCGCTGGGGGCGACGGACACCATGATCAAGGATCAACTGGCGATCAGCGACGTGGCCGCCAGCGTTGGTGCCAAGATTCCGATGACCGATCAGGCGTTGAAAATCCTCAAAAACGCCTCGGATCATGGCGACGGACAGCGCGATATTTCGTCGATCATCAAGGTGTTTGATCGCAGTGAATAGATAATCTGACCGCGCCCTTCCTCCCCAAAAGGAGGGGCGCGGCCGACCAAGCGGGGCGGCCGAAAAAGGGAGTGACCCCTTCGGCTATCCCTGCACCCGCTCTGGGAACAGTTTTGCCAATCCTTCGGGCGAGGCCGCGCAAACCCCGCGCTCAGTGATCAACCCGGTGACCAGCCGTCCCGGTGTCACGTCAAAGGCCGGATTTGCCCCCGGCGTGCCGTCCGGGCTGATCTGTACCGACCCGATCGAGCCGTCGGGCAACTTGCCCTGAACGTGGGTGACCTCGTTGTCGTCGCGTTCCTCGATCGGGATTTCCGCGACGCCATCGCGCACCGTCCAGTCGATGGTCGGCGAGGGCAGCGCGACGTAGAACGGCACGTTATTATCCTTTGCCGCCAATGCCTTGAGGTAGGTGCCGATCTTGTTGCACACGTCGCCATGCGCGGTGGTGCGGTCGGTGCCGACAATCACCAAATCGACCTGTCCGTGCTGCATCAGATGCCCGCCAGCGTTGTCGACAATCAGATGGTGCGGAATGTCGTGGCTGTTCATTTCCCATGACGTCAGCAACGCGCCCTGATTGCGGGGCCGGGTTTCATCGACCCAGATATGCACCGGAATCCCGGCCTGAACCGCATGATACATCGGCGAAGTGGCGGTGCCCCAATCGACAGTCGCCAGCCACCCGGCGTTGCAATGCGTCAGGATATTGACCACCTCGCCGGGCTTCTTTCTGGCGGCGATCTTCTTGATGATCTCCAGCCCATGCACGCCGATCATCCGGTTGCATTCCACGTCTTCGTCGTTGATTTCCAACGCTTTCTTATGCGCCATTGCCGCGCGGTCCTGAACGTCAATATCCCGCAACATATCGCGCATTTCGTTCAGCGCCCAGCGTAGGTTGATGGCGGTGGGGCGGGTCTGGTTCAACTCTTCCCATGCCTCGTCCAGATTGGTGTCCGAGGCGTCGTGCTTCATCTCTTCGGCGATGGCAAAGGCGGCGGTGGCCCCGATCAGCGGCGCCCCGCGCACCCACATATCGCGGATGGAGGCGGCGAAATCGGCGCGTGTCACCAGATCGACCACCCGGAATTCATGCGGCAACCAACGTTGGTCGATGATCTGCACCCGGCCCGTATCCTGATTGAACCAGATCGAACGGAAATGTTTTCCGTCTACTTTCATAGGCTTGTCCCCTTCGCAATTTGCCGCGCCAGATCATTGACCTGCGCCATATCCCCCATCCGACCCCGGTTGACGACCAATTGGCGCCCCAGATCCAGACCGCGTGCCTCGCAGGCCGCGCGCAGGGCCTCGTCCTCAATCATGTCGTTCTCGGCGATATGCGCGAGGCTTAACGTGCGGCGGATCATCTCGACCCCGGCAAAGCCAAGGCTGTCTTCCCAGATCATCGCCAAGCGGTGACCAAGCGCCTGTTCCGAGGCCAGCGGCGACCCCGCGAACACCGCGTCTTCGTACAGGATGCCGGTGCGTTCGGTTCGCCACAGGTGGCTGAACTCAGCGACAAACCGCTCCCACACATCCGCCGCGACACCCAGAATCCATTCCTTGTAATCGGCGTCATCGCCGTGGCCGGGCTGGGCAAAATACGCCATCCAGAAATTGCCCAGCAACATGCCCACATCGAACCCCATCGGCCCGTAAAGGACAAATTCCGGGTCGATCATCTTGGTCTCATTGTCCGTCACCATCACCGACCCGGCGTGAAAGTCCCCGTGCAGCATGGTTTCGGCGTTATTGGCGAATTTCGCCTTCATGTGATGCGCCTCGACCTTAAGGTCAGTATCAGCCCGCAGTCGCGCGACGATCCCATCAAGACCGGGCGTGTGGTGATTGCGCTCCGCATCGAAATAGGGATCAGAAAACACCAGCGTTTCGGTGATGTCGTTCAACTCAACCGAATCCACGAACAATGCCACGTCGCGTTTTCGCGCGCTCGTGTCCATCGACAGGTCAGAGCCGCGAAACAACGTGCGGGCCAGAAAATTGCCAAGTGCGTCAGCCAGCCCGTCCACCTTTTCACCCGCCATCAGTTTGTGACGCAGGATCACATGTGGGCTAAAGAACTGCATGACGATGATCGCCTGTTCTTCGTCAAAATGATAGATTTCCGGCACCGATCCGGGGTCGCGCGCGGCCTGCCTGACCAGCGCGTGATACTCAAAGAACGCGCGTTTCAGCGGCAATGGCCAGCTATCGCCAACCAGCCGCACATACGGCAGCGCCTGTTTGACGATCACCTCGCCCACCGGGGATTTGACGATGAACACCAGATTAAGGTTGCCATCACCGACCTCGCGGGCGTCCCAAACGCTTGTATCCGTGCCCAGACGCGCGGTGATCGCCGAAATCTCACCCAGCCGCGCGCCGATGCTGTCCACCGTCAGCGGCGCATAGCGTTCGCTTTTTCCAGCCATGATATCCTCCCGTTTCCTCTGATCATTGGCAAAACGCGGCAAATGTCAATAGTTGTTGACATATGATAGAAACCGCCGGTAGTCTCGCCGTAACGGGAGGGATTGCGTGCAGAATTCGGCTGTCGAGATACAGGGGCTGACCAAATCGTTTGGGACCAACAAGGTTCTGCGCGGCATTGATCTGTCGCTTTATCCGGGCAAGGTCACGGTGTTGATGGGGGCCAACGGGGCCGGCAAATCAACGCTGGTCAAGGTTCTGTGCGGCGTGCATCCCGCCAGTGGCGGCGAGGTCCGGCTGTTTGGCGACCCCTTTGCGCCGACCACCCCGATCGAGGCGATCCGTGCCGGGGTCGTGACCGTACATCAAAGCATCAACGACGGGGTGATCCCGGATCTGGACATCGCCTCTAACCTGATGCTCGACACGCTGGCGCAGGGGTCCGGGTTCTTCCTGAACAAACGCAAAATCCGCGCCGGGGCGCGCAAGCTGGCCGCCGCCATGGGGCTTGAGGTGGACGTGCGCCAACTGGTCAGCGAACTGGGGCTGGCCGACCGGCAGTTGGTGGCGATTGCCCGGGCGATGGCGCATAAACCGAAACTTTTGATTCTGGATGAGCCGACCTCGTCGCTGTCAGCAAAAGAGGCCACGCGCCTGTTTGACCTGATCGACCGGCTGCGCGATTCCGGCGTGGCCGTGCTGTATATTTCCCACCGCAGTTCCGACATCCGCCGCATCGCCGACCGCATCGTCAGTATGCGCGACGGCAAGATTTCCGGTACCTTCGAGGAAACCCCGCTGGATTATGAGGCCGCCGTCAAGGCAATGCTGGGCCACACGATGAACGATATCAACCTTGATATCCCCGAGGCCGGCGCGCCGGTGATGCAGGTGCAGAATATCGCCCTGACACCCGAGGCAAAACCATTCTCGCTGGACCTGCACGACGGCGAAGTGGTCGCCATCACCGGCGCCGCCATTTTCCTGTCGACGGGTTTGTTGCCTTATGAGCGCGCAATCGCGGTGTTTTCCAACCCTGCACCCTGGACCATCGCGGCCATGTTCATCGTCATGGGGGGGCTTGTGCGCACCGGCGCGCTGGAATGGTTCACTGGCAAAGCCGAGGCCCGCGCCGCGGAAAATCCGGTGCTGGTGCTGGCAATGTTAACCCTGTTTGTGGTGGTTTCCTCGGCCTTTGTGTCCAACACGCCCGTGGTCGTGGTGATGATCCCTGTCACGGTGCAATTGGCAAATTCGCTGGGTCTTGCGCCGTCCAAACTGTTGATCCCGCTGTCTTATGTGGCCATTCTTGGTGGCACCATGACCTTGATTGGTACCTCAACCAACCTGTTGGTGGACGGTGTCGCGCGGGCCGAAGGGCTGGAAGCGTTCTCGATTTTCGAGGTCACACCGCTTGGCATTATCCTCGTGGCGTGGGGGGTGTTGTATCTGCGCCTGTTCGCGCCGCGCCTGTTGCCGGATCGCGATAGTATGGCGAACCTGTTGTCGGACAAATCGCGGATGAAGTTTTTCACCGAGGCTTTGATCCCGCAGGAGAGCAACCTGATCGGGCGCGAGGTGCTGGACGTGCAATTGTTCAAGCGCGACGGGGTGCGGTTGATCGATGTTCTGCGCGGCGACGAGAGTTTACGGCGCAATATGAAAGACGTGGTGCTGAAGGTTGGCGACCGCGTGGTTTTGCGCACCGCGATGACCGAATTGCTGTCGCTACAGCGCAACAAAAGCCTGAGGCGCATGGATCAGTTAAGCGCGGTTGCGACCTCGACGGTCGAGGTGTTGATCACGCCGGGGTGCAAGA
>NVQY01000157.1 GCA_002400675.1 Paracoccaceae bacterium
CTTAGGCTTAAAGCCAAAAAAATGAAGCAACTTTGGTGTGGTATGCGTTTTAAGATAATTCCAGAAGTTCACCTGTTTTTGAGATCGGGCAATTCGATTCTGATGTTGCGGCGCTACCAAACAGGATACAGAGACGGCTATTATAGCCTGGTGGCCGGGCATGTGGATGGCAATGAAACCTTTCGCGCAGCCATGACCCGCGAAGCGTCAGAAGAGGCAGGTTTGTCAATCCATGCCGATGACATGGAACTCGTTCACACGATCCACCGAATGGCCGATGAAGAGCGGTTGTCGCTGTTTTTTGAGGTTAACAAATGGCAGGGCCAGCCGGTGAACATGGAACCCGAAAAATGCGATGACATTGGCTGGTTCAATATGGATGCGATGCCGGAAAACACCGTGCCATATGTGGCATTAGCAATTCGGCACATTCTGTCGGGCAAAAATTATTCCGAGTATGGTTGGCACTAGCGCCGTGGTGGGATGCCCTGCCTTTGACAGAGGGCACCCGCATCGGCGGCTTTCAGTATTTGCGGCCATAGCTGGAAAATTTGCGCAACCCTCCAGTTACAAATCCGTGCGCAGGTGCCACAGTTCGGGAAACAGCTCTACCTCTAACATCCGCTTGAGATAGCTGACCCCGCCGGTGCCGCCGGTGCCGCGTTTAAAGCCGATGATGCGTTCCACCGTTGTTACATGGTTGAACCGCCAGCGGCGAAAGTAATCCTCGAAATCGACCAGCTTTTCCGCCAATTCGTACAATTCCCAGTGGGTGTCGGGGTCGCGGTACACCGTCGCCCACGCCTGTGTCACCGCTTCACTGGCCTGATATTGCTGCGAGACGTCGCGGTTCAGCACGGCATCCGGCAGCGGAACGGATTTGCCCAACAGCCTCAGCGCCACGTCATACAGCGACGGCTGTGCCAGTTCGGCCGTGAGCAGCGCCAATATGTCCGGGCGATGTTCATGCGGGCGCAGCATCGCCGCGTTGCGGTTGCCCAGCAGGAATTCCACCAGCCGGTACTGATACGACTGAAACCCGGAACTTTGCCCTAACTGGTCGCGAAACGCCGTGTAATCCGACGGAGTCATCGTCCGCAGCACGTCCCACGCGTTGTTGAGTTGTTCGAATATCCGCGCCACCCGCGCCAGCATCTTGAAGGCGTGGCGGGTTTTACCTTCCAGCAGACAGGCCCGCGCCGCCGTCAGTTCATGGATCGCCAGACGCATCCATAGTTCAGAGGTCTGGTGCTGGATGATGAACAGCATTTCATCATGGGTGTCGGTCCGCGTGTGTTGCGCATCCAGCAGCTTTTCCAGTTGCAGGTAATCGCTATAGGACATGCGCCCGTCAAAGCTCATCTCGGCGCCGTGGTCTTCGGGGTTGATGGGGGTGGTCATGGTGTGGTTCCCAATGTCAGGGACATGGCAAAGCGTTTCAGCGCCTCGCCGTTTCTGTCAACGGTTTCAGAATGGTCGACCTGCCAGCCTTGGCGCGCAAAGAACGGCTGCGCCAACAGGCTGGCATGGGTCGTCAGGCGGGTTAGACCGCGCGCAACCGCCCATTCAAAGAGGCGCTCATACATAGCTTGCGCCACGCCGCGACCCATCCAGCGGGGCCGCACAAAGGCAAGGTCGATGTAGCCTTGCGGTGTGGCCCCCATGAAACCGGCGATGTCGCCGTCACCTTGCGCGACCCATATTTCAAGTGCGGCCAACTGGTCGGGCCAGCTTGCGCGCATGTCCGGTTCGGGCGCCCACGCAAGGCGCTGGGCGCGGGTATAGTGGTTGGCCGCGCCGACCCGTATGGCGTCGATAAAGATCGCGTAAAGCGCGGCTGCATCCTTGGGGTCATATGCGCGAACCTCGACATTCACGTCACCGCGGCGCGGATTTTATACTCTGGGCGGTCCCAAAGCTGGTTGTTCATCACGTTCGATATGATGTCGATTGCGCCGCGAACGTCGCCCTCGTCGATGTATAGCGGGGTAAAGCCGAACCGCATGATATCGGGCGCGCGGAAATCGCCTATAACGCCACGCGCGATCAGGGCCTGCATCGCCGCGTAGCCATCGGCAAAGGCAAACGACACCTGCGAGCCGCGCGCGTTGGCGTCGCGCGGGCTGGCCAGGGACAGCATCGGGCAGGCGGCCTCGACCCCGGCAATGAACATGTCGGTCAGGGCCATGGACTGGGCGCGCAGGTCGGCCATGTCGACCATGTCCCAGACATCCATTGCCGCGCTTAGTGCCGCCATTTGCAGGATCGGCGGGGTGCCGACGCGCAGGCGTTCGGCCCCCGGATTGGGACGGTACTCAAGGTCAAAGGCAAACGGGGCCTCGTGCCCCTGCCAGCCCGAGAGGATGGTGGAAACGCGGGTCGCATGGCGCGGGGCCACATAGATAAAGGCCGGGGCACCGGGGCCGCCGTTAAGGTATTTGTAAGTGCAGCCCACGGCGAAATCCGCCCCCGCACCGGCCAGATCGACCGGCAAGGCCCCGGCGGAATGGGCCAGATCCCAGACCGTCACAACGCCCGCCGCATGGGCGCGCCGGGTCAGGTCGGCCATGTCATGCAAGCGCCCGGTGCGGTAATCGACCTGCGTCAGCATCAGCACGGCGACATCCTCGTCGATTGCCGAGGCAATCTCCTCGGGGGTGACAACGCGCAGTTCGTGGCCTTTGCCGAGCGCTTTGATCAGCCCTTCGGCCATGTAAAGGTCGGTGGGAAAGTTGCCGCTGTCGCTAAGGATCACCCGGCGGTCGGGGCGCATTTCCAGCCCTGCGGCCAGCGCCTGAAACACTTTGATCGACAGGGTATCGCCCATCACCACATGGCCGGGTTCCGCCCCGATCAACCCGCCGATCCGATCGCCAAGAGCCATCGGCAGCGCCATCCACCCCGCCTTGTTCCAGCCGGTGATCAGCATCTCGCCCCATTGATCCGTCACCGTGCGGGCCACCGCATCGGCCGCGCCTTTTGGCAACGCGCCCAGCGAGTTACCGTCGAGATAGATCATGCCCTTGGGCAGGTGAAACATTGCCTTGGTGGCTGCGAAATCGGTCATGGTATCTGGCGCTCTTGTTTTAGGCTTAAAGTATTTTCCTAAGAGCTACCCCGATCTCGCGAGCCTGTCCAGAGGTCTACATCTGCCCGCCGGTGATTTCGATGGCTTGTCCGTTGACGCTCTCAGACCCCGGGCGCACCAGCCACAGGGCAGCGGCGGCGATTTCGGACGGGGCGATCAGGCGTTTGTGCGGGTTGGCACCGACCATGACCTGGCGGGCGGCGTCCTTGTCCATACCGGTGCGGGCCATGATGCGGGCGATGTTTTCGGGGATGATATCGGTATCCACATAGCCCGGACACAGCGCGTTAAAGGTGATGGGGCTGGTGATGTAATCCTCGCTAAGGGCGCGGATCATCCCAATCATCCCGTGTTTCGAGGCGCTGTAACAGGACGCGCCCTTCAACCCTTTCACCCCGGCCATCGAAGATATGGCAATGACCCGGCCCCAATCGGTCTGTTGCATCGACTTCAGACATTCGCGGATGGTCAGGAACGCGCCGTCCAGATTGGTGGCCATCATGTTGCGCCAGAATTCCATGTCGGTCTTGGGCAAAGCGCGCCCTTCGGCCACCCCGGCGTTTGGCACGCAGATCTGGATAGGGCCGCGGGCCTGAACGGCGGCTTCGGTCTTGGCAATCACGTCCGCCTCGTCGCGCACATCCATTGTCAGACCGGTCAGGCCATCCCCGGCCACCTTGTCCAGAACCTCTTGTCTGCGCCCGGTGATGGTCACTTGTGCGCCTTCGTCTGCAAGGGCGCGGGCGATAGCCAGCCCGATGCCGGTCCCGCCGCCGGTGACCAATGCGTGTTTGCCGTTCAATGTCATGTGTTTCCCTTTCGTGGTTTCGTAACCCTAACGCCACCGGGTGCCAGAGCAAGGCCGCGCAGGGGAACATATTCTTTACTTACCCATTCGCCCGAGTGAATGTGACAGCAACAAAACATCTTTCGGGGAGGGAAGAACACGTGAAATATCTACTCGCAGTCATATTCAGCCTGTTTGCCAATATCGCTTTGGCAACCGAACTGATTGCCGATCAGTATCCACAATCAGAGCTTTATTCAAAACCAGTCGAGGTCATTCCCGGCGTGTTCAGCGCGATTGGCGCGACCCAACCGCCAAGCTATGAAAACGCGGGCCACAACAACAACCTGTCGTTCATCGTCACCGATGAAGGCGTGGTGGTGATCAATGGCGGGGCATCGAACCGGCTGGCGGCGGCGCTGCATGAGGAAATCCGCAAGGTGACGGATCAGCCCGTCGTTCTGGTGATCAACGAGAACGGGCAGGGGCACGCGATGCTGGGCAACGGCTATTGGCGCGATCTGGGGGTGGATGTGTTGGCGCATGTGGATGCGGTGGCTGAAACCGTCGAGAACGCCGATGCCATCCTGACCCGGATGCAAAGTTACAACGGCGATCAGGCGGGCGATACAAGGGTGGAACCGGCCAACCTGTCGTTCGAGGATAGCTATGACATCTCGCTGGGCGGGGTCGAGATCAAGGTGCTGTACCTTGGCCCGGCCCACAGCCCCGGTGACACACAGGTATGGATACCGCAATGGGATTTCATGATCACCGGCGACATCGCCTTTCATGAACGCATGCCGCCGATCTTTGCCGATACCTGTTCCAAATGCTGGCTGGAAACATGGGAGACCAAGTTAGAGCCAATGAACCCGACCTATATCATCCCCGGTCATGGCCACCCCACCAACATGGCGCAGGTGCGCCGGTTCACCCGGGATTATCTGGTCGATCTGCGCGGCAAAATTGGCGCGCATATCGAAGCGGGCGGTGATCTGGCGGGCGCGTATTATGTGGATCAGTCCAGATGGTCGAAACTGCACACGTTCAAAGATCTGGCCACGCGCAACGCCGGGCAGGTATTTGTGGAAATGGAATGGGAATGACCCTGCGGACTGCCCTGCCACGCGCCAATGACGTCCGGTCCGTGATTGCGCCCGGCTCACCCCGTCTGGTGGCAATGCCGGGTTTTCCCCGATTTAGCGACCTTGCGCCGGGGGCTGCGCGTCGGCCTGTTCCCTCAAAACCTGATGTTCACGCCGAATCTGGGGGGGGGCCGGGCGATCTGCTGTGGTTCGCCATGGACCTTCCTGAACAGGGGTGGCTTGAAAGTGCCGGGCGAAACTGTATCTGAACAGGCAAGCATACCGGCGCGATCAAGCGCGCCCACACAGGAGAGACCGATGAGCCCCACAAAATGGATCGACATGCCGCCCGTGTGGCTAGCCCTCTTTATCGCCCTCGCGTGGGGGCAGGCGACCTATTACCCCATGGGGCTGAGTTTTGGCTATACATGGGCCGGCCTGCTGGGCGGGGTGCTGGTGGGGGGCGGTCTGGTGCTGATGGCGCTGGCCCTTGCCGAATTCCGCAAGGCCCGCACCACGATCGTTCCCCACAACACCCCCAGCGCGCTGATCCAGTCGGGCATCTTCAGCCGCACCCGCAACCCGATCTATCTGGGGGATGCCTTGGTTCTGGCCGGGTTGATCCTGCGGTTTGACGCGGTGCTGGCGCTGCCGCTGGTGCCGATCTTTGTCTGGGTGATCGAACGCCGCTTTATCGCCCCCGAAGAAGGCCGGATGCGCCGCGAATTTCGCAAGACATTTGCCTTGTACGAGAAAAAGGTGCGGCGCTGGGTCTGATCCTAAGGCAGAACGGCGTTGCGACGTTCAACTATGTTGGTCATCGTGCCTTCATAGGTTGGCAATCCGCGTTTGATCCAGCCTTGCCCGTTTGGCCCGCCGACCATGCCTTCGCTGACATCGACCAGACCGGGAAATCCCTGACCGGTGAGGGCGGAGGTGACATAGGACGACCGACCGCCCGTGGCGCAGATCAGGGCAATCGGCGTGTCCGGGTTGGCCTGACGCAGCGCCACCAGAGATTTCACAAAGCTTTCTTCGCGCATGTCCAGCGCTATCGCACCTTCGCCGACGCGGGTCTCAAGCCATTCCTCGGGCCTGCGGATATCGACCAGAATGATCTCGCCCGCCTGCACGGCCGCATAGGCGGCGTCGGCGGCTATCTTTTTATTGGGAACGGCAGGGCTGTCATGCCCCGCCTGAACCGGCAACGCCGAGGTCAAAATAAACGCCCCCAACAGTCCCGCGCCAAGGGCAAGGAACGATCGACGGGATCGGATCGGTGTGAAAATGGTGACTTCTGGTCGCATATAAGCTACTCCGGATTGATTTTGACTTGAATGTGTATAAGCCGTTTGGTTCTGTTGCAAAGTATGCAAAAGATTGCATCTGATGCAAGTGGGATCACCATTGCGTGTGTCGCAGGGGCGGACAGGGAGGAACGGGACGTGAAAATAGGTACACCAAAAGAGGTGGTTGACGGCGAAGCACGGGTGGCCATGACCCCTGAAAGCGCGCGCGCCCTTCAGAAACTCGGGTATGAAACCCTGATCGAAACCGGGGCAGGGGCTGCTGCCGGGTTCTCGGATGCGGCTTATAAGGACGCAGGCGTAGAGGTGGTCAAAACCGGGGCCGCGCTGTTTAAGGCGGCAGATGTGGTGACCAAGGTGCGCCCGCCCAATGACACCGAAGTCAAGCGGCTGCGCGATGGGCAGACGCTGATTTCGTTCTTTTACCCCGGTTCCAACGCGGACCTGATGGATAAGGTGGCCAAAAAAGGTGCCACCGTGATCGCCATGGACATGGTGCCGCGCATTTCGCGCGCCCAGAAAATGGACGCGCTGTCGTCAATGGCCAATATCGCCGGCTACCGCGCCGTTATCGAGGCGGGCAACAACTTTGGCCGCTTCTTTACCGGTCAGGTGACGGCTGCCGGCAAGGTGCCGCCTGCCAAGGTGCTGATCGTCGGTGCCGGTGTGGCCGGATTGGCCGCCATCGGCACCGCAACGTCGCTGGGCGCGATCACCTACGCCTTTGACGTGCGTCCCGAAGTGGCCGAACAGGTCGAATCAATGGGCGCAGAATTTGTGTTTCTGGACTTTGAGGAAGAGCAGGCCGATGGCGCTGCAACCGGTGGCTACGCTGCCGTGTCCTCGCCAGAGTTCCGCGAGGCACAACTGGCCAAGTTCCGCGAACTGGCCCCCGAGATCGACATCGTCATCACCACCGCGCTGATCCCCAACCGGGATGCGCCCGAATTGTGGACCGCAGACATGGTCGCGGCGATGAAGCCGGGATCGGTGATCGTTGATCTGGCCGCCGAACGTGGCGGCAACTGCAAGCTGACGGTGATGGATGAAAAGATCGTAACTGATAACGGCGTGACCATTATCGGCTATACCGATTTCCCCAGCCGGATGGCCGCGCAGGCATCGACGCTTTATTCCAACAATATCCGCCACATGATGACTGACCTCACGCCTGAAAAGGACGGTGTGGTCAATCAGAACATGGAAGACGACGTGATCCGGGGTGCGACGATTACCTATCAAAAGGAAATCACTTTCCCGCCGCCACCCCCCAAGGTGCAGGCGATTGCGGCAGTCAAGAAAGAGCCGACCAAGGTCAAGACGCCCGAGGAAATTCGCGCCGAAGAGGTCGCCGCCTTCAAGGCGCAGACCAAACAGCAGGTGATTATTCTGGGCATCGGCGCGCTGGTGATGCTGATCATCGGGGCCTATGCGCCGGCCAGTTTCATGCAGCATTTCATCGTGTTTGCGCTGTCGTGTTTCATCGGCTTCCAGGTGATCTGGAAGGTGGCGCACGCGCTGCACACGCCGCTGATGGCCATCACCAACGCCATTTCCGGCATCGTCATTCTGGGCGCACTGCTGCAAATCGGTTCGGGTAGCTGGCTGGTGGTTCTGCTGGCCACGATCAGCGTTCTGATTGCCACCATCAACGTCGTCGGGGGCTTTATGGTCACCCGCCGGATGTTGGCAATGTTCCAGAAATCTTAAGGGAGAGGGTGATAACATGAGCATCGGTATCGTCTCGGCCGCATATATCGCGGCATCGGTTCTGTTCATTCTGGCCTTGGGTGGACTTAGCAATATTGAAAGCGCCAAGCGCGCGGTCTGGTACGGCATTGGCGGCATGGCCATTGCCGTGGTCGCAACTATCTTCGGGCCTGACAGCGGCAACTACCTGTTGCTGCTGATCGCCATCGCCGCCGGGTCTTATGCCGGTTATTATGTGGCGGGCCGGGTGCAGATGACGGAAATGCCGCAGCTTGTGGCCGCCTTGCACAGCTTTGTCGGCCTCGCGGCGGTATTCATCGGCCTGAATGCAGAGTTAGAGCTGCAATCGGTTCTGGCCATGAATGAGGCCGCCCGCGAAGGGCTGACCGGCTTTGCAGCGGTTCTGGCGCATAAGGAAAGCGTCGAAATCTCGATCCTCAAGGTCGAGGTGTTCTTGGGTATCTTCATCGGTGCCGTGACCTTTACCGGGTCTGTGGTGGCCTTTGGCAAGCTGGCCGGCAAGATCAGCGGGTCGGCGGAAAAACTGCCGGGTGGGCATATGCTGAACCTTGGGGCGCTGATTGCGTCGGTGATCCTTGGGGTGATGTTCTTTAATGGTGCGGGCATCTGGACCATGGTTGCGGTGATCGTCATTGCCGGGTTTATCGGCTGGCATCTGATCATGGGCATTGGCGGCGCGGACATGCCGGTGGTTGTGAGCATGCTCAACAGCTATTCCGGCTGGGCGGCGGCGGCGATTGGTTTCACCCTTGGCAACGACCTGTTGATCGTTACCGGGGCGCTGGTCGGCTCAAGCGGCGCGATCCTGAGTTACATCATGTGCAAGGCGATGAACCGCAAATTCGTCAGCGTGATCCTTGGCGGTTTTGGCGGTCCTTCCGGTCCGCAGATGGCGGTCGAAGGCGAACAGGTGTCGATCGAGACGGATGGCGTTGCCGCCGCCCTGAACGACGCCGACAGCGTGGTGATCATCCCCGGGTACGGCATGGCTGTGGCGCAGGCGCAGCAATCGGTCAGCGAATTGGTGCGCAAGCTGCGTGACAAGGGCAAAACCGTGCGGTTCGCCATTCACCCGGTCGCGGGCCGTCTGCCGGGGCACATGAACGTGCTGTTGGCCGAGGCGCGTGTGCCTTATGACATCGTCATGGAGATGGACGAGATCAACGACGATTTCCCCAAAACGGACGTGGCCATCGTCATCGGCTCAAACGACATCGTCAATCCGGCGGCGCAGGACGACCCCAACAGCCTGATCGCCGGCATGCCGGTTCTGGAAGTATGGAAAGCCAAGCAGGTATTCGTGATGAAGCGCGGGCAGGGCACCGGTTATTCCGGCATCGAAAACCCGCTGTTCTTCAAGGACAACACGCGGATGTTCTATGGCGACGCCAAAGCGTCATTGGACAAGCTGTTGCCAATGATCGACTGACCTTGCGACCAACCTAACGCGCCGTTACCTTTGACGGCGCACGGCACATATGATCCCCTTTGCTCAACATTCGGGCAAAGGGGATTTTTGTGACTGATATGATTGAATTTGGCCAGCAGATTCTGGCTGCGCAACCCTTTAGCACTTTTTTGGGGACCGAGTTGATCCGCTTTGAACAGGGGCTGGCAGAGTTGCGCCTGACGCTAAAGCCGGAACATATGCAGCAGCACGGTTTTGCCCATGGCGGCGTGGTCGCCTATATGGCCGACAACGCCCTGACCTATGCCGGTGGCTCGGTTCTGGGCGGCAATGTTCTGACGCTTGAGATCAAGGTGAACTACACCCGCCCCGCCATCGGCGAGGCCTTGATTGCGCGGGCCAGCGTGGTCTCGTCCGGGCGCACGCAGGCGGTGTGTCGTTGTGACGTGTTCGCGGTGGCGAATGATGGTCGGGAAAAGCTGTGCGCGGCGGCGCAGGGTACGATTGTGCCGATCCCGGCGCAAAAATCGGGAAAATGACTGCGGTTGCCTTAGGTGTAGGGTGCCGGCCTCAGAGAAAGATAAACCCTAAAGAAAGATGAAATCTGCCAGCGATATTTCTGACGGGTCCGGATCGGAAGAGATGATGGTCTGTTTGTCGATCACCACCCGCGCGCCCCGGTGTTTCGTGGAAACATGCAAATTTGCAATTCCACCGGATACGATTTCCGCAGGAACAGGCCAAAATTTCGCCTGCACGCATGGGTAGTAAACAGACCCTCAGGAACGGAATATTCAAAGAAGAGACCAAGGTGCTCGTCAAACTACCTTTTCGGGGGCGTATTGATGGTCGAACGATGTTTGTCATTCCTTCATTCCACCACTTCATCAATTTATCGATGTGGCTAAGCAGGTTATCCATGTTATCTTGAGATCTCGCTGAACACCGGCTTTCTTAGGTATATAATCGCCTTTTTTATTGACCCTTTACGACTTACAAGACGGCTAGCAGACACGCGACAGCAATCAGGGAACGTCGATGACACCGATTGAGGACCACCCGGAACGCTACAGGCTGGCAAACGAATTGCACGCGCGCCCGTTTCCGGCGGTGAATTCGCCTGCGACGGTGGTGTTCGTGGCGATCAAGCAGGCCTCCGAAGCGGTGTCGCGCGACCGGGGCTTGGATCGCGCGCATCTGACCGCTTTGCTGGATCGTTTCGGCGTGGCTCACCCGGCCCCGGGTGCCACGCATTACTCTGGCCAGATCGGACGCCATACGCTGAAGTGGGAACAGCATACCGAATTTGTCACCTACACGGCGATCACTGACGGGATCAGCACGCGGCCGTTTGATCCGGTGGATTTCGACGTTTTCCCGGCGGATTGGCTGGCTCAGGCCCCCGGCGTCCGCATCACCTCGGCGCTGTTGCGCATCGCCGAACATCCGGGCGAGGCAGAGGTGCTGAGCGCCCTGAACGACTGGTTCGTGCCCGAAGGTCTGGCCGTGGCGCAGGTGCTGGACCGTGCGGCCACCGTGGCCGCCGATTACCGGATTGATACAAGCGGCCACCAGCGGATCGCGATATTTGTGGCCGATGGCACCGGCCAGCGCCGGGTCGGGCGCATTGTACAGCGCGTGATCGAGGTTGAGACCTATAAGTCCATGTCAATGCTGGGTTTTTCCCGGGCGCGTGATCTGTCAGGGCGGATCGCCGATCTGGACGATCAGCTAAGCGCGTTGATGCAGGAAATGACCGACGGGGCGGGGCCACCCGAGGACACGCTGCAACAACTGCTGGCGATTTCGGCAGAGCTTGAGACCATGGCGGCGCGCTCTTCGTTCCGCTTTGGCGCAACCGGGGCGTATGCGGCTCTGGTGGGGCAAAGGATCGGGGCGCTGCGCGAGACAAGGTTTGGCGGGCGCCAGATTTTTTCAGAGTTCATGATGCGCCGGTTTGAACCAGCGATGCGCACGGTGACCTCGACGCAAACGCGGCTTCAGGCGCTGGCGGACCGGGCGTTGCGCGCGGGCAACCTGCTGCGCACGCAGGTCGATGTGGAACGCAGCGCGCAAAATCAGGCGTTGCTGGCCAGCATGGACAGGCGCGCCGATCTGCAACTGCGCCTGCAACATACGGTCGAAGGGCTGTCGGTGGTGGCGATCAGTTACTACGCGGTGTCGCTGGTGGGGTATCTTCTGTATCCGCTGACCATGGCGCTGGGGATCAGCAAAGGCATGTTGATTGCCGGGATCACCCTGCCGGTGATTGCCGGGGTCTGGTGGGCAGTGCGGCGGATTCGCAAAAAACTGGATTAAGCCACCTGTTTGGTGCCGCCCCCCAGATCCAACCATAATTTGCCCGACCTGAACCCGCCCTTGATCAGGAAGCCGGGATTGCGAACCTGGGGGAAACCATTTGCCCAGTCACGATATTTATCATTTGTGACCACCCGCGCCCTGTGGTCCCGTGCGACGGCCAGAATAAAGGGGTCCGCAGGGGTGCCTTTGGGAACGACCATCACCCTTGCCTCGGGCAACCCCAGCAATAAGGCAAACCCTGAATCGTGCAGATATTTGTCCGAAATCCGATAGCCCGCGCTGGCATCGAAAATTACGGCCGGTGTGAAACCGCGCATCGACAGATCGCGCGTCACCTCCAGCACGGTTGCGATTTGCGGTGTTTCGTCTTTCCAGTACATGACGTTCGATCCATCCAGAATGACCCACTTTTCCGCTATTTGGGCTTTGTGTCTGGAACGACGAACCCATGTTATCTGCAACAGGATTAGCGAAACTATGGTGCCGGGTCCGGCGATGAACAGCAAATCCGACCATTCCGGCAGGGTCAGCGCGGCCAGAACGCCGCCAAGGGAAACGATCAACAACAAGAACAGAAAAGGCATGGGGTCTCAGTTCGATACAAGGCTGCTTATGTGCAGTCATCGGCAGTAGCGTCGGAAATTAAGACATTCATTTGGCCGCGCCAAGGTGAACGCGGGGCGGGTCTGTCAAATCATCGGATGTTTGGCCTTAACGCCCGCGAATACGTGGGTCCAGCGCATCGCGCAGGCCGTCGCCGAGGTAGTTCACGCTTAGCACCGTCAGCGATATCGCCATGCCCGGCATCAGCACCCGTTCAGGGAAATTCTCCATCCGGTCGACCGCATCGGCCAGCATCTTGCCCCATGTGGGAAAGTCGGACGGAAAGCCGACGCCAAGGAACGACAGGGCACTTTCGGTGATGATTGCCGTGGCAAGGCCAAGGGTGGCCGAGACCATGATCGGGCTAAGAACGTTGGGCAGGATGTGCCGGGTGATCAGTCCGCTGTTGGTGGTGCCGATGGAACGCGCCGCGAGGACGAATTCGCGTTCCTTCAGCGCCAGTACATCGCCGCGCACGATCCGCGCGGTAGGCATCCACGAGGTCACGCCGATGATGCCGACGATCAGGATGAACATGCCACCCTCGGGGCCGAAACTGGCGCGCAGGGGTTCGCGGAACAGGGTCACCGCGACCAGCAGCAGGGGCAGGATCGGTAGGCTCAGGAACAGGTCGGTCAGGCGCATCAGCGGCCCGTCGAACCGGCGAAAGAACCCGGCCACCACGCCGGTCAGCGTGCCGATGAACAGGGTCAGCAACATCGCCGCCCAGCCCACCGCCATCGACGCCCGCCCGCCTGCCAGCATGTTGGACAGCCCGTCACGCCCCAGTTGGTCGGTGCCAAACGGGTGGCCCCAGCTGGTTTTCACATCGCCGCTGAACAGCGCCATATAAATGGGGCGCATATCCTTGTTGCGGATGTCGATCTTTTGCGGTTCAAGCGTCCAGATGTAGGGCCCAAACAGCACCGCCAGCGTGATAAACAGCAGGAACCCACCGCCAAGCAGCGCGCCTTTGTGTTTGCGGAACTGGTCCCACACGTCCTGCATCTGGCTGCTGGACGGCTGGGTGGGGACGGGATTGCTCAGATCGGTCATAAGAGATCACTCATATCGGATACGGGGGTCAAGAACGCCGTAAAGCACGTCGGCAATCAGGTTGAAGAACACGATCAGGATGGCAAAGATAAAGGTCAGCGTCTGCACCATCGGCAGGTCATTGGCAAACAGCGCGGTGATCAGCAACTGGCCGATGCCGTTCACCTTAAAGATCACCTCGGTAATGATCGCGCCGCCAAACACCGCCGGCATGCCAAGGGCAATCACCGTGACCACAGGGATCATCGAGTTGCGCAGCACATGTACCAGCACCACCACCGCCTCGCTTAGACCCTTGGCGCGTGCGGTGCGCACATAGTCCTGATTGAGGTTGTCCAGCATAGAGGCCCGCATATAGCGGCTGATCTGCGCCGTGGTCTGCAATGCCAGCACCATCACCGGCAGGATCATTTGTCGAAACTGCACTTTGAAGCTGTCCCAGTCGGTCACCACATGCAGCGTGTCATAAACCGACGGCAGCCACCCCAGCTGCACCGCGAAGACCACGATCAGCAGCGGGCCGGTAAAGAACGGCGGAATGGAAAAGCCGATCATGGTGACGAATGTCCCGGCCTGATCGAACAGCGAATATTGGCGATAGGCCGAATAGATGCCGATCGGCAGGGCGATCAGGATGCCGACGATATAGGCGGTGCCAACGACCCAGATGGTCTGAGGCATACGCTGAACGACGATATCCATGACCGGGCTGCGGGTCTGCCACGAGATCACGCGCAGCTTGCCCTCGGCAAAGCTGGTGTTGAACATATTGTCGATGAACACCTGTGGTTCGATCCAAAAGAACTGAATCAGCCATTTGACATAGCGGATGTGCATCGGTTCGCCCAGACCCAGCGCTTCGCGCATCTTTTCCTTGACCTCGGGCGGGACGGTCAGGGGCACCTGCGCCATGGGGTCACCCGGGGCAAGTTCCAGCAAGAGAAAAATAGCGAGACTGATAAACAAAAGCGTCGGAATGGCCAAAACCAATCGTCGGATAGTAAAGGTCAGCATTCAGGACGCCTTTGCGGATTAGTCTAGATTTTGCCTGAAGGGGTAAGAAACCCCGCCCC